>JAIEOS010000028.1 GCA_019750295.1 Bdellovibrionales bacterium
TTAAGGTTCCAGGTTCCTAAAAGACAAAGGCAAATCACTTGGTGATTTGCCTTTGTCTTTTAGGAACCTGGAACCTTAATAACCTAGCTATTTGGGGGAGCGAAGCATTTTTTCGACTTCGGAGATGTGGGCCTCTTCCTCGGTGATCATCTTGCGAGCGAACTCTTCGAGGGCCACGCGCTCGTCTTTTACGACTTTTAAAAGTTCGTAGTAATGAGAAAGCTGAATCTTTTCGTGCTCTAAGCTCTCCTTAAGGATATCAGAGACCGAATGCTTTTCAGTTTCTAGAAGTTTGGCAATTTTTAAGGAAGGATGACCATTAAGGGTAGTAATGTGCTCCCCCGCCTCTTCCGCATGCTGCAAGGACTCGTGCGCCTGATCACGAAGCCATTTAACGATGGGAATACGGTTGTTGCCGTAAACCATTAATGAATAGTGAGTGTAACGAATCACTCCGGCCAGCTCGTGCTCGAGGATGTTGTTCAACAGTTTAATGATTTTCTCTTCCATAGGTCCTCCGTGTGTCTTTACCCGATCATAGTAAAAGCATACCTGGCGATTATCAATTCATTTTCAACTCATTTTCATTGAGAATGCATTTCACTAAATAACTACGTTTAAAACGATCTGAGCCACAAAATGCTAATTATTTCCCCAGCATTTTCTCAGAAAAAGACTGACGGTGTCCGTCACTCAAACCGAACTTGAGACGAGTCTGAACCGTTTTGGATTCGACCAAAGTTCCCAAAGTTCGATCCCAAATCGATAGCGACACTCCAAAATTTTTGTCGTAATGCCGGGGATCTGTCGAGTGGTGAATCTGATGCTGCTTTGGACTGATAAATATTTTTTCCAACGGACCAAAAGAAAGTGGAATATGACTGTGACGGAGGTTGCTCGCTAAAATATTAAAGGTAAATCCAAAAAAATTAATTCCTAAAACTGTAAAAACGTTGAACTGACTTTCGAATAAAAAAATAAAAATCCCAATCATCACCCCGGCAGAAAAACTATTCCTCACCGCGGACATGGCGGACTCGAGGGGGTGGGCGCGGTATAACGTGATCGGCGTCAAGATACGAGCCGAGTGATGAGTTTTATGAAATCTCCAAAGAAAGGGAATCTTGTGCATTAATAAGTGATGAAAGAATCTTAAAAAATCATCGAACACGAAAGCTAGAATTGTAAAACAAAGCAAATTGATGGGACTAGAAGGGAGACCAATCATCTCTTGATCATTCAATTTTAAAAGTAAGCCCACCGTTCCTTGAGAGAAACGAAAGCTAAAATCTAAAAACGGAATAAATAACAAGACCTTTAAAATGCTGTTAAAAAAATAAACTTTGTAATCGAGCTGGGTCGATCGGTTCCACCAGTACCGTTTACGAAAAACTAAACTGCAAGCGCGTTTTATATTCTTTCGAAGGTCAAGTTCACGAGCCTCTATACAAATCGCAACGACAATAAAAAAAAGTGAAAATAAAAGATTTAAATGAAAGAGTCGAGAGCCGGGATCATCAATCGGAACGAGAAAGCGATCAAACCACTGAGAGATCGAGTTAGAAGACATAGGAGAAGCCTACCATAAAGCTCTGCGGCTTTCCAGGTCGGGCTCCAAATGGTCTTAACGAGACAAGATAATCTCTACTCAGAAGATTGTCGACTCGAGCAAAAATTTGGCTGTGTTTGTCCACCTGGTAACGACCGGCCCAGTCCACGATCCCGTAAGCCGCAATGCTACGGCGACCTTCCGCTGCGCTCTGATCCAAAGACTCGCCTTGATAAATAAAAGCGAGTTCTTGTTTAAATTTTTTGTATTCGGTTCCCGCGGTAAATGTGTACTGAATCTGAGGGACATAGGGAAGCGGATCCCCAGAGCGCACAGCTCCCACACCCCATTCCGCAGTGTTTGAATTAAAATTATTTCTAAATTCTGCATTGAGAAGTGTAGCATTCAACTGCACAGGAATTTGCAGATTTTGAATGCGAAATCTTTGAGAAAGCCGAGCTTCAAGCCCTCGGATCGCCGCCTGACCCCCATTGAACTGTTGGTCTAACTGGTTGGCGGCACAACCCGTGGAGGCCGTACAGGTTCCGGTGATATTACTGTAATCGTTGTAGAAGGCGACCATTTCTGCCTGTGAGTCGGCATCGGCAGAGATAAATTTCATTCCGACTTCGTAATTTACACTTCGCTCTTGAGCTTCGCTGCCATTGTCATTGAGGCCAGCAACACTCACACCGCGATTCACACTTCCCTTGAGAGACCATAAGTCGGTCAATTTATAAAGAACTGCCGTTCCCGGAGCAAAAACAGAACTACTTCGCTCGATATCTGCACCATTGAGTGCGTCCTGGAATCTATAATCCACTTTTTCGGCTCGACCCAGAGCCGTGAATACCCACTTGCCCCAACTGAGATTCTCTACGACGTGGGCCGTTAGCGCTGTCGCCGAGTTTCTGTTGATCGCATTCATCGTTACCGGATCCCCCGTCGGAGCCAACGCCCCCGCAGACATTTGAAAGAGATTCCGAGTGTGATTTCTCTTAATTTGATCCTGATGAAAGCGGAGACCCACTTCGATATCGTGACGGGTCTCGCCCCATTCGTACTGGGCATTCCAACGCGTCTGAGCTCCTTGACTGTAGAAAGTGCGCTGGTTGCCCAGGATCACGATATCGCCGGCACCGTTGAGCGCCGAGGCAGAATCTTCCACGCCCGCCAGAATATTAAAGTACTGCTGGTTGTTCGCTGGATTATTAATGGTGTTAAAAAAATTGGGGGCCTGACTCCCGCGAAAACTATCCGCGCGAAACCACAGTCGCTCAAAATCATGGCGATATAGCGTCGATTTGATTTGAGATTCTGGACTCGATTGATAAACATGTTCTAAATGAACTTTGGTATGCTGCCACGTCATCTCGTCGAGAGCGGACGAAGCATATCGGCGGTAGGGAGTGCTATTGATGTCTTGGGCCGATAAGCCGAGATAGGTCTCATTGGAATCCTCGTCCTCGTAACCCAACCGGAACTCCACAGAGTTTTTTCCCGAAGACCAACGTAATTTTCCCTGAATGTCATTTTTAACAAAACCGACGTCACCACCACCATCAAGCTGTTTAAATCCGTCGGACGAGTTTCGACCCGCGAATACATTGTAACCGATGTTTCCCACACGGCCGCCGTTCGACAACTTATAGAGCTGAGTATTAAAAACTCCCGCGGACGCTTCCATCTGTGTGGTTTGCTGACCGGGAATACTTTGTGAGAGGTAGTTTAATGTTCCCCCAATCGAGTTCGGACCATAGGGCACTGCTGTAAACCCTTTGTAAACTTCCATGGATTCTGTGTGAAGCAAAGACGGGGTATAGTAGGCGGCCGGTGCGGAGTAAGGAGCTGGTCCAATCAATACGCCATCTTCCATAAAAACGATTTTTTTGGAACGATCAGGATTTGTTCCACGCAAACCGATGTTCGGTCGTAAACCTTGGCCATCCTCTTCGCGAATGTAAACACCCGCGGATTGCTTGAGGACGCGATTGATATCGGTGTATTTAAAGAGTTCCATTTTCTCTTTACCGATCTTTTGAGGAGTGGAAGTATTCACAACAAAATCTTCCATTTCGCCCGTAATCACTACGCGGCTCAGTTCATCACTTTGATCGCTGCTGAGATCCTTTAACGAAGTGCGAACTGCGTCTTGAGCTCCGGAGACGCAGGACCATAAAGTCGCTAAAAGGAATATTTGCGCCAAAGACCGCATTAGTCGTTATCTCCCTGATGCGTGAGAGGGGCATCGAGCGACAGAATCGTCAGGACATCGATCTTAAACGTATTGGCTACGGACCGAATATTGGCGTAGAGATGACAAAGAGGCTCGACGGGATTATCTATAGTTGTGGCCGCACAAGCTCCCACGTCCATCTTTAGGATCTGTTCCCACAAATTGCCTTGTTGGGAAACCTTCTGAACTTCATCGATATTGCTAAGAAGAATCGAATCCATTTTGGCGACCACTTCGGGATGGCCCTTTGTCGCCAAATAGTCGTCGAAGCCAAAGGCCTTTTTGCTTTTGTTCGTGGATCCATAAAGAATGGCTCTAAATCCGGCGAGCTGGGTTGAAATCGCAGGGAAAGCTAAACCTGACCAAATATGCTCCACAGCATCGGGACATTTTTGTTCGGCAGCGATGCATTCTTTTTTATTCTTTCCGAGCGGAACTCCAAGTTTAGAATCTTTAATTTTTTCGATGGAAAACAAAGAATCGGTTAAGGCATTTACCGCTGCCTTCGCGGAAGGGTATCTAGCCCCCGGCGAATTCTCAACGAGAGTTCTCGTAAAATTCGCATTCTCGGGATCCCACGCCGCCCAAAGTTCCTGCGACTTCTGATAGACATCATCGGCAAGAGCTAAAGCCCGATCACAGCGATCCTTCGTGCGTTGTTGAGGAGTTCTTTTTAACCACTCAACGACATTTTTATTTAAAGGAATTTTGAGATTGCACTTTTCGGACTGAGGAGGCGTGAACAATAGATACTCTAAAGCGCCTAACCCCTTCCGGTTATTGATCGTCAGCAAAGGTTGTTGCTTCGTCAGCGCTAAAGTCGCAACATCGTTATCGATACTGCACGTATTTATGAAAGGCCAAGAGTAAATATTATCGGCGTAGTAACGACCATTATCCGTTAGTGGACCGATGGGTGCCGCATCGACCAAGTGATAGGCCAGCATCGCCTGTGTCCACTGGTTTTTGACAGCAGTCTCCGAAGCCGCGTTGACAACGCCATTCTCCAGCTCATCGCAGTAATCCGACAAACGACTTTTAAGGAGAGCCGCCTGGAGATTAAATTCACGAACATTTTTCGCGATGATGTTGATACCAATATTCACCAACATCTTCTCTTCGCTAAACTCCCCTTCATTAGGATTCTGAAGATTCGCAGGGAGAGGATTCTTTACATCTTGGAACCCGAACCCAGGCTTACTGGGAACCGCTGGGGGAAGTGCGGCCATTTGGTCACTGGTATAATCACTGCAAGAGGACAAGTTGCTCATGCTGACGACTAAAATCAATTTTAAAAATGACTGCAACTTCATAAATAACCTCGAATCCTTAATTCATTAAAGGTAATCCACTTCGATCATTAATTTGCGAGCGTCTTCCACTTTCTGACCCATCACCGTCCAAGGAGTGGTGTCCGCCTTAAAAGTTCCGAAATCTTTAACCAAAGTTGGCGGGACTAAGTTGGCTTTTGCAGGAAAGTCGAAATGCTCTTTGGTTAAAAAGATTTGGACGTCATCCGACAGAAAGAACTCGACGAGCTGAGTGGCCAACGCCTGTTGCTTGGTCGATTGACTAATACCCGCACCAGTCCCATTGGTGTGAACACCTGTTTTGTCTTGGTTTAAATATTTAATCTTAATCGGAAGGTTTGCTGTTTGCGGATTTCCTAAAAGAAGTCCGAGATAGTAGCTGTTGGTGATCCCAAGGAGACAACCGTCTTGCCCCATTCCAATGGCATTTAAAATCTGATTGTCGCTGGTATAGAACTTATCCTGGGCTCGGTTCGCGACCAAACCTTTTACGATTTCTTTGGCTTTGTCGTAACCGTCGGTCACGATCATGTTGGCGACAAACGCTTCGTTGTAAGCGGACTTACTGGTGCGAATGCAAAGAGTTCCCGCCCAATTGGGATGAGCCAGATCTTCGTAGCTATTGATGGAGCTCACATCCACACCCGCTTCATAAACTAAGGTGCGTGCACGGTATGTGATGGCAGTCCAAAGATTTTGAGGATCTCTCATGGCTGGTAAAACTTGCGACTTGACCACCTGAGAGGTCATCGGTGCAAAGAAACCTTTCGCTGCGAGATCGGTAAGATAAACTAAGTCTTTCACGAAAATCACATCCGCCGGGCTGTTGGCGCCCTCGGACTGCAGTTTCTTTAGCATGTCGCCATAACCTAACTCGACGATTTGGACCGTGGTCCCCGTCTTTGCCTTAAACTGGTCTGCGATCACTTGCATACGTGCTGCAGGACGATCGGTGTAAAGTACCAGATCTGCCGTAGCGTTCATTGTGAAAAGAAGCGTGAATACGGAAATTAAAAACTTCATAAGATGGCCCTCTCTCTTGCATTGTTGATGACTTGGTTTTAGCTCGAGCGAATTTGAAAGGTCAAAGAATCGAGGTTAAAAGCATCAATTGAAAATCCAATGATTTTCCAAATGAAAAGCATATGAAAATCGAAAGGCTATGAGCCTCAGTTCTCAGTTAGTTTTCAAATTTATGTCATTGGTTTTTCACAACAAAAATTAATCGCGCAATCTTTGACCCCCAGGCCATTCACCTATATCCCAGCCCCACACAGGAGAGAAATTCATGAAAAATTTAACAATGCTTGTGAGTCTAGTGGCGTGCACCCTTCTTATAGGAAATGCGTCTCTCGCTCAAAAATCGACCCAGTTACCGCCAGTTCCAGGCCAACAGATCGTCGTCGCCTACGCCAAGATGGTTTCAGAAACCTACGCCAACGCTCTCAAAGCCGGAAGAGATTTAGAGAAAGCTCTTCAAGAGTTTATTAAAAAACCGAACGAAGCCACTCACACAGCGGCCAAAAATGCTTGGATCGCTGCGAGAACCGCATACTCACCCACCGAAATCTATCGTTTTTACGGCGGACCCATTGATGACGATGATGGCCCAGAGGGTTCGCTCAATGCTTGGCCTCTGGACGAAGTTTACATCGACTATGTGGTCGGATCTCCAAATTCGGGCATCATAAATGATCTGGCCAATTATCCGCAAATCACCGCTGAACTCTTAAAAGCCCTTAATGAAAAAGAGGGCGAAAAAAATATCTCCACGGGATTCCATGCGATTGAGTTTCTTTTATGGGGTCAAGATCTCAGCTTGAATGGGCCCGGAAAACGAAAATACACCGACTACGTTAAGGGACAAGGAAAGAATGCCGAACGTCGCGGGCAATACATAACCGTGGTCGCACGTATTCTCGTCGATGATCTCGAGTCTTTGGTGACCGACTGGGATCAAAACAATCCTGAATCCTACGGATCACAGTTTATTAAGCCTGAGAACACACAACAGTCTCTGACCAATTTATTAAAAGCAGTTTACAGCATGTCCGCCGAGGAATTGTCTCAGGAAAGAATGTTCGTGGCCTACGATACTCAACAGCAGGAGGAGGAACACTCTTGTTTTAGTGATACGACTCATATGGACATCTATGATAACTTTATAGGTATTAGAAATGTGTTGAATCTAGTTTTACCCACGGTGAATTCAAAAAACCCGATGTTGGCTCAAAAAGTCAGCGCCGCTTTAGACACCTTGGAGCAAAAAATTAAAGCGATGCCAAAACCTTTCGATCAGGCTATTCTCAACGAGCAACAACGCCCTCAAATTTTAGAGATCATCCGCGCCTTAGAAGCTTTGGGTGCAGACACTTTGGACGTCGCCAACTCTTTAGGAATTACGTTGAAATAAAATGGGAACTTACTTTTTATCTTTAGTCTTATTAGGGTTTGCAAGTTGGGCGAACCCTCTGTTGCCGGGAGGTTCCGGCACCACCAAAGATTTATCCAAAAATGCTTTTAGTCATCCCTTCAACGGAATCACGGTTGAACAAAAAAACCAATTCTTTGTGGGAAACTCCTTCTTTAAAGCCGCCTGGGTTCAAGCGCCCGCCACCACCGAAGGACGAGATGGTTTAGGTCCGACGTTTAATGCGCGAGCCTGCGCCGCTTGCCACGCTTTTGATGGGCGGACTTCCGCATACTTGGATAACGGCGTAGAAATTAAAGTCGGACTCTCGCTGCTCATTCGGTTAAAAACTTTTTCGAAGAATCATTGGGGAGACCATCCGGAATATGGAGGACAAATTAATCCCAATGGAGTTCAAGGCGTTCCCGGAGAAATGCAGCCGGTGGTGAGTTTCCTAGAGGAATCTGAAACATATCCCGATGGGTCCTCCTACACATTGAGAAAACCACAATTCACATTTGTGAATGTCTCTCGAAGCGAACTCGATGAGGACACGTTTATTTCCCCTCGTATTCCTCAGCAAATTATTGGATTAGGTCTCATCGACTCGATCAACGAAACGGACATCACGTCTCAGGCTGACGAAAACGATAGTAACCAAGATGGTATCTCCGGAAAAATACCGTGGGCCTATGATATGGCTCGGCAACGAGTGACCATCGGTCGCTTTGGGTGGAAATCGGAGCAACCGAATTTACGACAACAAAATCTAGCGGCTTTTTTAGGGGATATAGGGATCACGTCGTCATTATTCCCCGAGGAGAACTGTCCGTTAGTTCAGATAGAATGCCTCGCAAGCCTCAGTGGTGGTAAGCCCGAAGTGGATAGCACTATCGAAAATCGTTTAACTCTTTACACCCAACTCGTTTCTGTCCCCGCCGCACGACATGCTGACGAAATTGAATTTCAAAAAGGCTTTGAGCTTTTCAAGTCCGTCGGTTGCGCCAACTGCCACACTCCCTCCTACACCACAACGGCCGATGCGGAATTTGATGTCCTTCGCGAGCAAAAGATCTATCCGTTTAGTGATTTCTTACTCCACGATATGGGAGAGGAACTTTCGGAGGTGAGAGCGCAGCCGTTGAAGAAATCATCGAGCTCCGCCTACGAACTGGCCCGCGAGTGGCGCACACCTCCCCTTTGGGGAATTGGACTGCTCCAAAAAGTCAACGGCCACGAAGAGCTGATGCACGATGGACGTGCGAACGGTGTCGAAGAAGCGATTCTTTGGCACGGCGGCGAAGCGTCCGCATCTCGCGAGATGTTTAGAAAGTTAACTCAAGATCAACGCCACGAACTGGTTGAATTTATCAAAAACCTTTAAGGAGAATCCATGCGACCATTTTCTATTTTCGCGACATACTTTTTTGCAATCACCGTTGGCGCTCAACAGGTGAGCGATCTCTACAAAGAATTCAACCGTCGAGATAGTATTAAGTTCGATGCAAATCAGGGAAATGTCATGAACTACTTGCGCCTTCTTAAAGTGCCCACCGAGAAAATCACGGCACTGGAACTTATGCCGGGATCGACAACGGGATCCTTTATCTTCCAGGATCTTGATGGTTTGATTTGTGTGGGAAGTGTGGAGGCTCAAGGTCTGCGGTGCAAAAATAAACTTGGGTTCGACCCACTTCAGCTGAATGAAAAAGAGATTAATATCGAAGCGACTGAAAAGTCCGACCTGTACAATGAGTTTGTTCGCCGAGACACTCTAATCCTCGATCATAGTCAAAAAGTAGCGATTAATTTTATGAACGTCCTTAAATATCCCGTAGAGAAAGTGACGGAGTTGGAAATGATTCCTGGAACAAATGATGGGTCTTTTTTAATCCGTGATACCGCCGGTATGATTTGCCTCGGAAACTTTGAAAAACAAATGCTTCGCTGCAAAAACGCTCTCGGCATCACCGGTGTCGTCTACCAGGGCGACGCCGACTAATTCTCTTCGCTCACTCTATAAGAAAAGCCATAAAAAAAATTCACGGTTTAGAAAATCCTTCAGCTCGCCTCTTCTTGCCGTGAATTTGTTTCTTTATTTGGTACAAGTGGGCTGTGACATTGGATGGGGTATCCATTGTCGAATTGGGGACTTCTTACTTTTTGGGGCTTATGAAAAATCAAAATCCTCTTCGATTGGCTTTCGTGGCGATCTTTTTCTCTTTATCATTCGCGCGCGCTGCAGACGCACAATTGCGCTGCACCGATATTTTCGCACGAGCCGATGTCCCGGTCCCGGCCGCGGGCTATAATGTGCGAGTGAATAACGGCGGCAGTGCCATGCTTCCCCCTGCGGTGGCCTCAGCCATTGCCGAATTCCGTGGCGCCATTATAAATATGAGAACGGCCAAAACCCAAAAAGAGTTTAATGATCATCAGTACTCCGTTGTTTTAACAGGGAATCATCTCCTCGATATTATCGTGCAAAACTCATTGCGCTCCCGGCATCCGCAAATAGCACCCACGCAGGCCAACGCCATAAACCAAGTTTCAGTGGTTTTAGCGCGGCAACTCATGACCGCCTTCGAACTTCCTCCCGAGATCTTATATCAAGTGATCATCCTCCGAGTCGAAGCCCTAGCCGCGGAATTAAATGCTCTCAGTAAAGCGGCTCAAGAAAGACGACCTATCGGCTTTATTGCACCCCGCGCGGAAAGCTCCGCCACAAATCTCAATCTCGAAACGCTCGTCGCAACGGTCCGCCAGATGTTTGAAGCTAGTACTGCTTCTTCCGCCGAGAAAAAAACCATAGGCTTTACCAATCAAAGATCCAGATCCGCTGCGGAACAAGAGCCGGCGACGCCTAAAGAACAAATTGGCTTTATACGCTCGCCGAAGACCAACACGGACACCGAGCCTGTGGAACGCTCCCCAATGGGCTTTGTCCGCTCCTCTCGCGAAAAAGAAGACAGCCTCGAGATGAAATATCAAATCATTCTTAACGTGGACAGCGGTCTCTTCGACCGCTTGAGAATGGAATAATTAAACATTGTTGAGTCGCTGCACCAGCGACATGTCGGCCAAAATAGCCCACGTCATGGCTTCGACGACGGGGACGGCGCGCGGAACGATACAAGGATCGTGACGGCCGGCTTTGGCGACGTCGAGGATGGAGGACGTGGGTTTGAAGCCCACTCGAAAGACGATGCGATCCCCGGTGGTAATTCCGCCTTGGATTCCTCCGTAGGGCTCCTTTCGCCCTTGGGCGTGGACACGAGTGCCTTTTTCTTGAGTGAGAGCGAAGCCTTCGCCGATTTCGAATCCGCACGTGGCCCCAATACTCATCATGGCATTGGCCAGTGCACTTTTCATTTTATAGAACACGGGTTCGCCTAAACCGGGGCGGCAATTTTCGATCCACACTTCCACCACTCCGCCGTAGCTTTCACCATTGGATTTGGCTTTGAGTAAATAGTCGGCGACGTCGACTTTTTTTGACGGAAATCTCGCAGAGGACTTATCCACCATCTTGTGGATATCGTTCTGCGAGAGGGCCGCGAGCTTTGTGGATAAGTCGGTCAACTCTGTGGAATCCAGTTCGTGTTCACCAATTCGGCGAGCAAACGCGGCCACTTTGAGTTCGGGTTGAAGATCTTTGAGCATCATGCGAGCAATACTCCCTGCGATCACTCGCGATGCGGTCTCTCGCCCGCTGGATCTTCCACCACCTCTGAGGTCCGTATTTACAAATTTATTTTTCCAACTCTCGTCGGCGTGGCCCTGACGAGGCGTCATCTGAGAATAATCTTGAGAGCGCTGATTTGTGTTTTCAATACGGCAAGCGATGGGAGTTCCTAAAGTTTTCCCTTCGAAAACTCCGCTGAGAACTTCGCAGCGATCGGCCTCATCACGACTGGTCACTAAAACTTCACCACCGGGAGATGTCTGCCCAGGACGCCGGCGATCTAAATCTTTTTGTAAGAGATCGGGAATCCAATGGACCCCCGCAGGGCATCCCTCAAGCACCAAGCCTATCGCCGGACCGTGGCTTTCACCATAGGTCGTCCACTTAAAAATTTGTCCAAACGAATTACATGACATCCATACTCCAAAACTCTTGCTGCTGAGCCGCTTGAGCTTCAAATAAAATGTACCCCGAAATGTACTGGGCGTCTACCTTGTGGGCGTAGGCGATTCCCGGAGAGTCCAGCTTATAATTGACGTCGATCACCATCTCCGGAGACCATTCGATGGGAGGAAAGTGGGCCGCTTTTTCCCAGTTCCAACGCCCGACACACCAAATGACGGCTTCGGGATTTTCTACAGGGTTCTGATCTAACGGAGCGGCGGCACGGTGAGAATAAAATGTCGCCTGTGGCAGTAAATCTTTAATCACCGGGAGCAATCCCCCTCCGCCCCAAACCACCACTTTTTGCGGATCAATATCGGCGCGATCTAATTCTAAAAATAATCTCTGAAGGCCGAAACGATCGGTGCTCATTCCCCGCCAAACGCCGTCGAGTTTCAGTGTATTCACACTGGCTTCGGTCGGAGAGAATTGGCTGGCCCAGGTTTTTAAAGGACTCGTGACGGCCGCCCATTTTAAACCCAGTTTTCCTAAAAATTCCCAGCCGCCTTCTCGAAGATCTTTTTCCGTCACATCGATCGCAATCAAGAACGTGCCGAGTTTGGAAAAATAACTTTGGTGGAAGCTCGGAGACTCACTATGACGTACGGGTGATCCTAGAACGGCCGCAAAGGACGAAACATGGGCTGCCGTTTCGTGCCATTGCAAAAGAAACGGCTGATCACTGGTCGACCCCTCTCCCTCTCGCCAAAAACTCAAGGGCATTCGATTTTTCATCAACAATCGGTACCAATTCCACTTTCCCGACGGGGATCGAGGAAGCAAACTCCGCTGCAGTGGGCTCTTTTGTTGCCATTCGTGGGCCAGCTCGAGGTGATTGAGCTGATCGATCTCCGGCGACCACTTGATCTCCTGATCAAAACCAGAAATCAACTTGAGATCATGGAGAAACGATTCGGAAGAAGAATGCAGAGACAGAGTCAAACGACGATCCAAAAGCTCTTGAGGGGGATCAAAGGAAATTTCGAGGGGCCAATCCACTTGTTCGCACTTGAGTGCCAACGGCAAAGAGGCTTCGATTTTATTCTTATCACGAAAACTAAAGAGCAGAGAAGGCCGAGGGAAAGTTTCGAGTACTTTTTGAATTTGCTCTAAACTTAAAAGGTCGTCGCGAATTTCTACAAAATCCAAACCCCACTGGGCTCGCTCGCGAATCCAACGGCCATAACAACTGCAATCCACCTGCCGAGGAAGGAGAGTAAAACCACCCCGAACATTCCGCAGGGTCTCCTGAAAAAAGTCTTTTTCGCTTTCGGAATAATCGTAGTGACCCTCGCGCAAAATAAGCTCTTCGGTGGCCCAATCTTCGTAAAGTGCGGTGCGGGCCTGCCAACGCTCCAGAGGAGTTTGCATTTCGTTAGTGTCTGGATTGAGACTGGGTCGATCGCTATAAATGTTTCCAAGAATATCACTATCTCTCTGCACCCATAATTTTTCGCTCTCTTCTGGAAGTTCGCCTGAAAACCCGGCTCCGAGAACGATGTAGACGTCGTTCTTTTCGTCTTCGAGGGACTTTAAAATATCCGCGAGGGTTTCGATTTCCAATTGCCGAAAGTAGGGTTCACCCTTGTCTTTAAAAATTTCTTTGATGGATCCGTTTGTTTTTATAATTTCCGCGTCCAAATCAATGCAACGCGTGCGGGGCAAATACCGTTGAATGCGATGGAGTAGAGATGTCTTACCGATCCCACGATGACCGATGAGAAAATTGAGCTTCATAGATAACCCTCAGTCAAAAGCCAAAATTCTGGGAAACTTTTGTCCACCACATGCCGATCTCGAATAACAAACTCGGCACCGGCAAAATTTGCAACTTGCGCGGCCATGGCCATGCGATGATCTCCATCAGGGAAAAACTCACCCCGTCCCGACAAAGCCTCTGCTTTTCCGTGAATATGAACTTCATCACCTTGGACGTCGACAGTGCGTCCGCAACGTTGGAGAAGATCGACGGTATTTTTTAATCGATCGGACTCTTTATATTTAAGGTGAGAGAGGCCTTTAAATTTCGACGGGCCTTGAGCCATCGCCGCAAGAACTGCAAGCACCGGAAACATATCCGGGGTGGAAGACAAATCCAGGTCAATGGGTTTGAGCGAATCCGTACGAGAGAAAATACAATCTTCGCCTCGCCACTCCACGGGAACTCCCATCGATCGAAGAATATTTATAAATTCATAATCCGGCTGCACTGACACAATCGGAAATTGGTCAAACACGGCAAGACCCGATAAGGCCGCGATGGAAGCGATTGCAAAGCAGGAGCTCATATCGGGCTCAACAACGTAATGATCTAATTTCGGGCGTTGGTTCTTCGGAACAAGAAGTTCCTTCACTTCACCACTAGCGCCGTCGATCAACTGCATTCCGAAGTCCTCGCAAACTCTACGAGTCATTAAAAAGTAGTCGCGGGAAACCATGGTCTCCGAAAGATCTAAGCGTAAGTCGAAAGGCAGTCCCCAGGCACTTAAGAGGAGGCCGCTCAGGAATTGGCTCGAAGTCTTGCTGTCCACTCTCAAAGGTACATCCGAAGCGGTCCAACCTCGAGATTGAACTTCCAGATGGCCCTCATGTCGAGTGACTTGGACCTCTAACGATCGCATCGCATCGATCAATCCGTCGTGGGGGCGTTGAAGAAGTCGCCCGTTCCCTGTTAAGATATAAAATCCAGGATGACGAGACACTCTCGCCATCAAAAATCGCATCACGGTTCCCGCCTCTTTACACTCTAAACGATTTTCTCCGCGAGCAAACGCACTCAATGCGGCTTTAAGAGCGATGACGTCCTCGGCTTCGGAATAGCCCACGACTTTGATTTCAGGAGCAAAAGACTGGATGATCAAGGCGCGATTGTAAATCGATTTTGAGGAACTGAGAGATCCTTTAAAATAAAAATCTTTAGTCACGAAGCCACCCTTGCCGTCGAGCTTCCTCACACACTTGACTCACAGAGAACTTGGCAATGAAGGGCCGCCCCATTCCTTGAACTAAAATAAAGTCGATCGTCTGACCTTGCTCGATTTTTTTATCGGCCAAGAGAAGACCGGTCAGCTGAGCTTCATTCATTGGTTCAAACGTAGGCTGTCGCTGACCTACTAAAGAATCAACAACTTTTAAAAAACTTTGTTTTTCACTTTCGGAGATATGGCCCAAAAACTGCGACCATTCGACGGCGAAGAGCAGTCCTTGAAGGACCGCTTCTCCGTGCGCCAATTTAAAATGCGCTTCGATCACATGCCCCAGTGTATGGCCCAAATTTAAAATTTTTCTCACGCCGGTTTTTTCGTAAGGGTCTTGCATCACCACTTTATATTTCGCCGCGATGGCTTCAGGGAGAACGGACCATAGAAGTTCGGTCAGATTACGCGTCGACGACACCTCAAGCTGGCTGTATAACTTCTCTCCGGAGATCCATGCCATCTTTAAAAGTTCGCCGAGAGCCTCACGAGCGCGAGCCTCAGGTTGGCGCGATAGAATCTCTTCCACCAGAACAACTCTTTGCGCGGGATAAAAAGTTCCCAACTGATTTTTCGTGTTCGAGAAATTCAGTGCGGTTTTCCCCCCGTGGGCCGAATCTAAAGCGGCTAACCATGTCGTAGGAACACCGACCCATGGAACACCTCGCTTAAGAATCGAGGCCACAAACCCCACGAAGTCTCCCACCGAGCCTCCTCCCAAAGCGACGAGGCGATGATTTCGGGTGAAGGTAGGGTGTGCCAAAGCTAAAATGTGTTGGAGATGTCCTTCGAGCGAAGATAACTGTTTGAGGGACTCCCCGGCCGTGACTCCATAAGAATATTTGAATTTTTGAATGGTCGAACCCGCACCGACATTCAATAAAAATTTGTCGTAGATCAGAATATCTTTATCGACATCAAAAAGCTCTATTGGAAACTTCTGAGAGAAATTTAAGGGCGAATTAAACTGAGGAGAATAATCAGTGGACGTCATCGGCGATTTCCCATCGGATGGGAGTCAATTTTTTAGAAGCTAAAAACTGATTCGCTTTACTGAAAGGCTTACTTCCAAAAAAACCGCGCGTGGCTGACAAAGGTGAAGGATGTGGCGATTCAATGACAAAATGTTTTTTGCGGTCGATAAATTGGCCTTTAGCTTGGGCGTAGGCTCCCCAAAGAATAAAAACAATGGGCCGAGGTTGCTCATTGAGAACGGCAATAATTCGATCCGTAAAAGTTTCCCAGCCTCGCCCTTTGTGAGAGGCCGCGAGTCCACTCTCAACCGTCAGCACACTATTGAGTAACAAAACTCCCTGCTCGGCCCACGAGATTAAATTTCCGTGTTTAGGCGGAGTGACGTTCACATCCGTTTTTAGTTCCTTAAAAATATTTTTAAGCGAAGGTGGCTGCGGAACACCTTTAGGCACTGAAAAAGATAAACCGTGAGCTTGCCCGGGGCCATGATAGGGATCTTGACCTAAGATCACTACCTTGACTTTATCCAGCGGAGTCTTATTTAAGGCCGTAAAGTATTCGGTCCCTTTTGGAAAAATAGGTTTTTTCATTTTGATTTGCTCCGCCAGGAATTTGCGAAGATCATTCATATAAGGCTTACTAAACTCTTCCTGAAGAGCTTTTTTCCAAGAGGGGTCTAACTTTACTTTGTCATCGGAATGTGCCAAAGACGTGTCCATGTCCCATCTTTTAAAGCCTAATATTGGTAGGGTCAATGACATGTTAAAACCTTCGTTTTTTCAGAGAGATACGATCACTGTAGCGCGCGAACTTTTAGGCAAGATTCTCGTGCGCAAGATCGACGGACAACTCCTGACGGGCATGATCGTCGAGACAGAAGCATATTTGGGTTTTGAAGATCCCTCCTGCCATTCTTTCCATGGGAAAATCACGGAACGGACCCAGGCGTTTTACCGCCCCGGCGGCTACATCTATGTTTATAAAATTTACGGCATTCACCACTGTCTGAACTTTATCACTGCCGATGAGAAAACACCCGAAGCGGTGTTGATTCGAGCTTTGCAACCCCTGAGCGGGATTGAGACCATGAAGTTGTTTCGAAACGCCAAAAATGAAATCGATCTCTGCAACGGTCCCGGAAAATTGGCGCAGGCCTTTCACATCGATAAAAAAGACAACAACCAGCTCATAGGCTCTGGGCTTGGCGTTCAGGACAGGCCAAATGTCTCACAACGGGACATCGTCGACCGTCCTCGAGTCGGGCTAAACCCCTATTGCGACAGCAGCCACTGGCCAATTCGTTATTATCTCAAAGGTAATGCTTATATTTCTCGACCTTGACTTCGTGTTTTTTCGGCCCAGATTTATGTTAGAATCAATACTGTGGCGTGTCGCAAGCCGCCTCATAACCGAAGGAGGCTTATGTTTGCTGTAAACTTAGATAAGCTCAACGTGAGCGAAGCTGAATTAAAAGCCTATATTTATCAACAACTTCACGACATCGAATCGCACTTGGGCGAAATCCCTATCGGAATAAAGATGACGTCCTCGGGGACGGATTACGTGGTTAAGATGTCGGCCTCTCACGAGATGGGTGATATTGAGGCACAAGGAATCGGTGAAGATATCTTCGGAGCCCTCTCAAAAGCCAAAGAGGCTCTCGTTCAATGTATCGCCGAGATGAACGATACGATGGAACCTGACGTGCGTGACGATAAGATCAATACGATTTTAACTCAGAAAAAAGAGCCACTTCACTAATCCTAGATTGACGATGGCTGTCTCTGTCTTTTAAAAAGTCAGCATGGCGAGTAAATCTTCTACAGCGGTTTGTTACGTAGTGACTTACCGCGATCATAAAGACAATTCGATTCACGAACTTAAAGTTCGCAACATCGAAGACTCTTCATTGGGTCTTAGTTTTATTGCTTTATCAGGTTTTATTTTCGAAACCGAGGGCATCATTGTTCGTCCCGAAGAAGAAACGAAACGTCAGCACTTTGAAAAAATTAAAACTCTGCATCTCTCGATTTACTCGGTGATCTCCATTGCCGAGGTCGGAGCTGATACACCTAAACTTGCTTTTAAAAAGGATAAATCAAATCTTTTTGTTTTGCCGACGGATCCCCACAACAATAAGCATCCGGAATGAAACCTAATCCTAAAAAGCGAGCTCTACTGGTTCGAATGGATCGCATGGGCGATCTCATTCTCACGCTACCGGTTGATCAAAATGACATTCTAAAAGACTATGACTGCACCTGGTTTATTACCCAAGGCCTTGGGTTTATCGCCGATTGTAGCTCACCTGTCCGCACTTATCGCGAGTGGAAAAGAGAATGGAGCTGGTCACAGTTTCGAGAATTTTTAAAAGCTATTCGCGAATCAAAGCCCGATGTGTCGGTCAGTTTCCACGTCCCATGGTGGGTGAACTTGGCTTTATTTTTAGCTCGAATACCCCTGCGCATCGGAGTGCTCAGCCAATGGCACTCTTATTTGTTTCTTAGTCGAGGCGTTCGGCAAAAGCGCAGCGAATGTTTGTTTCATGAGATGGAGTACAACAATCGCTTAGTTTATGAAGGCTTTGGCGAATCTCAAATTCACAACATTTCCCCCCTCGTCCTTAAAAACAGTGCAGAGCCTCCGGTGGCGATTGATTCTCCTTTTATTATCGTTCATCCCGGGATGGGAGGGTCGGCTCTCAATTGGCCCATGGAACACTATCGCGACCTCATCAGTCTCGTTTCTTCGCGCTTTAAAGTGGTAGTGACCGGGACTAAGGCCGATCGCTTTATTGTCGACCCGCTCAAAAAAGCTCTCAGCGATAATATGAATATCCTCTGGCTCAGTGAAAAGCTCAGCGGGCGCGAATTGATAACACTCGCCTCACAGGCTCGCGCATTAGTGGCTCCGAGCACAGGCGTTGTGCACATTGCGGCCTCGTTGGCGGTTCCCACCTTCGGACTTTACAGTTCAATTAAAGTTGAAAGTGCCCAACGTTGGGGACCCCAAGGACCCTTTGTTCAAGTATTTACTCTGGATCTCACCTCTCCGCAGCAAGTCGCCTCCGCTCTTTTTCAACTCCCCAATTCCACCCATTAGTGATTGATTTCCCGCAGGAAGTCTTCTTAAATGGAGTTTCCAAGGAGAGTCTTATGAAAAAACTTTTGGTTTTGTTGATGATGTGTTTTTCTTTTCAATCTCAGGCGCTGTTTGAAATTCGCGCCGGTTACGGTAGCAATACTTTAGATGAAGATGCTTATCTCACCTCCGAGTTTGGGAAGCTGAAAGGTTTTAACCTTGATGCTATCATAGAGCCGCCGCTGATTACTGATCTTGGATTTGGTCTTCGATATGAGACCATGGAGATGGAGCTCAAAGGTCTTGGAGCGGACGTGGAGATGGATCGTCTTTCCCTCCTCATCAACTATCGTGTGATCGACTTTCTGGCCTACCTTGGATTTATCGGAACTTACGCACTCACCAACGATATGAAGTATGTTGCCGGTAGCTTTTCCGAAGATCTTGATGACAAAGCCACTTATACTATTGGCGTTGAGGGCGGTGTTAACCTAGCCCTTTTCTCCCTAGGAGTAGAGGTCGGTAAAATGTTTGGAGAAGCACGGCAGAGCTCCAATGGAGGAACCATTGAGTTGGACGGTCTCTATTTTAAAGGAATTTTAGGAATTGGATTCTAAATAAAAAAGGGCAGAAAATCTCTCTGCCCTTTTCCCTTCACACAAATTCGTGCGAAACTAAATTTTCTCTTCGCCAGTAATTACACCGCAGGCGACTCGCGGAGCAGACTTCTCAGTGATATTATCAGGTCCACCGTGAACGATGACGGCTTTATTCATTACCGGATTCTCTTTGCTTAATGACAGATGGTTTACAATAATACTGCCCTTGGCATTCCCGCGCGCATCCGCGGTAATTTCTGGAAGATCGCCCATGTATTTGTCGGGATTATCTTTAGATGTCCCCTTACCATGAGTCTTCTCCATTTTAAGGTAATGGCCGCCTGCCGATTTCGCATCGTTGGATGAGCAATCACCGTGCTCATGAATGTGCATGCCGCTCTTTGAATTTTTAGGAAGTCCCTTAAGATCGTAATTCACTGCGAGCCCTTCGGTACTTTCAAAAAACTCGATTGTGCCGGTGACGTTGGAGTTGTTCTTTTTTTTCATTTCTGCTTTCGCCTTAAGTATGTAGTTCGGCTTCGGCGACATTAACTTTTGGTTGGGCTCTTCGGCATTCATAAAGAATGCAAAGGGAAGAGCGATGAAGGGAGTAAAACGTATCATATCAGCTCCTTGTGTAAACTGTGATGAACTTCCATCGTCCGCTGGGAGTTCATGAAATTAAGAATACGATCTGCACATATTGTCGGTTGCTCTAAAGGAGTCAAGTGGCCAGCGTCTGCAATATTTTCCAAACGAGCCACTGGAATCTTTGTGGCCATCTCTTCGGACTGAGAAAACGGAATCGCTTGATCGTTGGAACTCGACACTATTAGTGTCGGCACTGTGATTTCTGTCAATTGGGAGGAAAAATCTTTACGAGCGCTCATCGCCAGTAGGCCGTGGGCCAGCGACAAAGGGCTCTGCTGTTGAAGACTGACGGACAATCGGTCGACGAGGGACGGGTTATGTTTTTGAGTATGAGGAGCAAGGGCCGAAGCTAAAAATCCTTTGATAAAGTCCGAAGTTCCCGACGAGAGAACCTTTTGTAGAGTTTCGCTCCGTTTATCTTTGGCGTCATTACTATCGCCAATGGCTTGAGTATTCATCAGTATCAGGCCAGAGCAAAGTGCGGGATATCTGAAGACGAAATCGAGAGCGGAATATCCACCCATCGAGCAACCGCATAAAACGGCTTTGTCGATCTGGTGGTTCTTCATGTATCTGCAGATCTCTTCGGTGACCATGGCGAAAGTCCACGGCGCGTGTTCCACTTCGTCACTCGCAAAACCGGGGAGGTCGACGGTGAGACAGGAATAATGGCGCGAAACCTTCTCGACAATTTCGTTCCACATCTGGCTTGAGAAAGGGAACGCGTGAAGAAAAATAATAGTCTCTCTCACTTCTGATTTCGAATTTTTTAATTGAGGATAGAAATTCCAAGTTAACATAACTCACCAACTCACAAACAGTTTGTGCGGGGATCCCGCACAAACTTGATACATTTTACGTATTAGATCTCGATCGGAAAGCTTACGCTTGCGATCCAAGTCTTATTTTTAAGTTCTACGTCGTCAAAGGATCCAGTGAATGGACCAATTTGCTGTGCGTCTGTTTGATCATACGTCAAATCTTGGTACTCAAGATTTAAACTGACAGAAGCCAAACGGAAACCGGCGCCCACTCGATATCCTGTACCTTTCTTGAACTGGAAATCAAGATTGCCATCGGCGTCTGGATTGTAGCGAGCATCGACGATATAGCTCGCCCACACTCTAAGTCCAAGATCTGGCATCTGTACACCGACAACGGGACCCCAATTGTAGGCGGCACCGTCGGTATCGTAGTTAAATACCGAATTGTTATCTTCGATTTTCAACATGGAATAACGACCATCCAATCCGGCAAAGAAAACTTCACTCACGTGAAATCCTAAACGGGCGCCCAGACCGAAACCATTGGTTTTTCCATCGGACGACGTGCCGGGGTAGTTGACATCAAACTTACTCGTCTCGTAGGTGACAGCAGGCTCAACAAATAAACCGCCATCATCTTCTGCAAAAGCAATGTGAGATCCTAAAACAAAACTTGCACATAGAACTATTTTCTTAAACATATAATTATCCTTTAACCATAAATAAGATCAGCAAAACCCATGCAGGGACACCGACGAGCCAGGCAACAAGATATCCAATTTTTCCATCTTCATTACCGAGCGATTCCAGTGCAGTCGGAGCCACCGACTCATTGTCGATCTTTTTGTTGTTCGACTTTTGTGGCTTTATTACTTTTACGCGTTTCAAATTTTCTCTGAATTCGCTATCGATTGGTTTGTTGTTCATAACTCATCCTTTAGTAAACAGTGTTATCCATTACTTTACTTTCCAGCGAAAGCGGTTGGGTTTCACCAACCTTGACTTACAGAGGCGGAGTACGACGTCCAGTCACCATGCTGCCGATAAAAGAAATCACAGCTAGAACTAGAAACACGATGAGCAATGCTTTACCGATATCCATAGATACACCTGCGATACCTGTAGCACCGAAAAGAATGGCAACAAGGGCCAATACAAAAAATGCGATAGACGCTCTTAACATAAAATCCTCCTCTAGGAGGCCGACGTGATTGCCGACCCCAGTTGTTGACTTCAAAGAGTAGCAAGAGCGGGGCCCGCAATCCCAAGCGCGAAATCAAATATATGGGAATTGAATGGCAGTAACCGGTGACCTCTGGGGCATTAAAGAACTTTAGCGATAAAAAAGAACTTACGCGATTTAATGGGACAAAGTGAGACGCTCGTCGTCTTTGAACGCACGGCCTTCAAAATATTTACTGGAGATCTGCTGATAGGCGCGATCCGACAAAGGATGTCTGTCGGGAAACTCCTTTACAGAAATCGGCGTCAAATAATTTACCGTTACTTTCAGCGACGATAAAGAAATGATTTGCATGAAGTGCTTTGTAAAAGGCATCGAACCGTACCAACACAAGCGGTCTTTATTTTTCTCTGAGAAGGGTTCGCCGTCGATAAACTCGTAACGGAGAGAAATGGGCAAGACATCAACTCCCGCCTCAATCGCGGAGTTGAATAGTGCGCGTTTAAAAGGAAGGATCTTCATGCCATTCGTGCTCGTACCTTCGGGAAATACAAAAACATTAAATCCCTGCTGAAGTATCTTCGCGAGATCTTTGACTTCGCCGGCCACTTTCGTTCGATCCCGACGTTCCACAAAGTAACTTCCACCAAGATCCGAGAGATCTCCAAGAAACGGTGTGTTCTTCATCTCGACGGAGGTCACAAAAGCCGCTGGCTCACCGGCACTCAAAAATATAATGTCCATGTAGGACATATGGTTACAGACCATAAAGTAATTTTTGCCGCCGGTAAAAAGATGAGGGTCAGAATAGGTGTACTTCACTTCGAATTTTAAATTTCGCAGCAGGGCCCGGCAATGCTCTGTGGTTAATTCCACAGCTCTTTGCCTCTTTTTAATTTCGTCCTTCTGAAAAATCTTATTGGCAGATGCCAAAACTAAGAACTTCGCGATCAACGCACCCGAGAATGTCAGATTTTTAACAGCGTGGAATAGTTTCATAGATCACTCAAAAAAGCCGTAGCTCCCCATTGATTAATTGTTCTTACCGAAGCGGAATTCACGGATTCATTAAGAACCGAAAACTCATCGGCGGCATCTTTGATAGAGTTCTGATTGAAATCAATCCAACTGCAAATATAGTAAGGTCTCGCTGGTATCGAAGTGATAACGTTCCCCTCCGGATCACGCCAAGTGCTGACAATCCCGTTACAGTTTGTCCCATTGCAGTTGACCGTGGTTGTCCCCGAAGCGACGGGTTGATAATCAATAGAGGACTGACTACATCCGGCAACCGAAAACACTGTGACTGAATTGTACATAGTCATCGGTGCAGAAGTGCATTTACTGGTCGTACATGTGTGCTGAACATTAGGAATATCTGTTGGACCACCATCACCTCCGGAGGGAGAACAGCGGGCCAAAATCAAAGTCAGTGGTACCAACAATAAAAACATTCTCATAACCCCGACAGTAGCATTCTTCTGTTATTTGTCGAGATACACGGCACCAGACTCGGTCTAAAGCTTCTTAAAAACAACTTTATGGGGTTTTGCCTTTTTTAGATCGGCAAAGAAGTAACCGGTTTCCATGGGATTCTCTCGGATGGGTGCGCAGTATCCATAGAGTTGAAACGACACTCCCTCTTTGTTAGAGATCTTTTCAGTCCACAGTTTAGGCACTTCTATATCTTTTTGATCTTCCTTCAGCTTGAGCTTCTTTAAAGAATCCCGCATAAAATTAAGTATATATATAGACTGAGTGGGAAGGGGCTCTACCCCAACTCCGCAAAGCTGTTTACTTTTAGCTTCGATCCACTCCGCTCCATAACCTGTCCAAATCACTTTTTTCTGAGGATTTAAGTACATCCCCGTCTGCAACCGAACCGACTGGGCGTTTTTAGGGATATCGAGTTGGAGATGGAATCCTTGAAGATTCAACTTGTACGCAGAATCCGCTTCTTTGAGGGCCACACCCTTAAAGCTCGAAAAGCTTTGGCTCGACTGCTGCGCTAAAAATTCAAACAAAGCTTTGGGCTCCCAGAAGTAAGGATTCTCCAGAAAGTGCGCCAGAATTCGCTGACGAAACGAACCTTCCGTGATTTCCCGTCGATAATCGTCGTCGACCGGAAGCATTCGAGACACACAGGTCAGGCCTTCGGGAAGTGAAGTGCAGTAAATATAGATATGAATCTGATCAAACAATTTGAGATGGAACCGATTCCAAGATCGACCGCTCCCGTCGACCACTTTTTCGAGTTTGGCGGGTTTATCAATTTTTGAGATCGTAAAATTTTTGTAGGCTTGGGGCTTAATAAACGCCGAGTAAGAACCAGAAATAACTCCATCATCCCCTAAGTACTTTTTGATAAATGTATCTACGACCTTTTCATCATCCAGATTTTCTTTCGTGATCCAAGTCTGCGAGTAGATAGCTCCTTGGGACAAATCCTCGAGCATCTTTTTCCCTTTGGAAACGTCTTTGGGAAGATAATAAATAATCTGACTCTTTTTTTCCGGGATAACCAAATCGGTGTTCATCCCATAGGCTTGAAAATCGAACTTCTTCTCTTTATCAAAGGTTTCAATGTAAGAGCGGAAGTCCTTACGATTCGGGCTATCCAAAAAGCCGGACACGTTCATGTAATAGCGGTTGTTATGGAGGTAAAAATTATTCTGACTTTGATCAAACTGCGAGGGAAGAATCGCCGGTGTCTTTTCGGTGACGTAAGATGTCCAGTCTAAAATCGTTTCGTTTTTAGCACGCAATTCTGTCTCAATTTCGCTGATCACTTCCAAGGATTTTTTATGAACTTCGTCCATCGTTTCTTTAGCCACATCCTCGAAAACCAGAGGCATCTTAAATTCAAGCTGCTGATTATTAATTTTTTGAATTAATTCAGGGTACTCACCATAGTCAGGCAAAAACGGCATTAATTGCTTTTGGAGAAACTGGTATCCATTAAAGTTAAGTAAACGACGAAGGACGATACTCACACTCTTCGGCTTCTGATCGGTCACAAACTTTTCAAATCCGACTTTGAGATCTTTGACCGATGTCCCCAAATTGTAGTTTTCCGCTCCGGTGGCCGCAAAAACCAACGCCACAATATGGCCTTGAGTGTCCAACAGGGGGCCGCCACTATTTCCGGGACTCGCACCCGCAGAGTAACGAATGTACTTAATTGTGGGGTCGTTGAGATCTGCCGTTTCGCTCGCCATAATCCCTTCGCGAATGGCAATTCCCTGCCCGTGGGCGTTTCCTAAAGTGTATACGGTCTGACCCACATTAAATGAATCCGCAAAGTTGAGGTGACCATAGGACTCCATTCCCTCCATTTGCAGATATACAAAATCTCGAACCGCATCGAATCCCAACACTCTCTTTACTTTAAACTTTTTGTCATCAAAGGCTCGAATTTCAAAACTGGTATAGAGATCTAAAAAATCGCTTCCCCATAAACAATGGGCGGCCGAAAGCACGACGTTCGGTGCGACAAGAAAACCCGTGCAGTAACCGTATTGATCTCTAAAATCTTCGTCCGTGTACTGACCGTAGGATTTATACTCCGCGATCGCTGTCGGATCTTTGATGCGTTCGAACTCTACAATCTTCGACCGCACCTGCGTGAGAAGCTCATTGGGATCCGACTTAAATTGACTCTTTACTAAAAGATAAGCACCAACCACGATGAGAATAAAAGAGAGTATCCCTAAGCTGCCGTAGATGGTTTTTCGCTTTTTTATCTTCTGCCAGTTTTTACGTTTAATATCGATGTCGTCTGTCTTTTCGTCACTCATAAAATCTTCGGTGACGATTTCGATCTCATCGCTGAGTTGAACAGGAGAGTCTTGATTGATCGAATGGACCTTATGAGTTCCATGTTCAGTAAATGAGCACCCCTTTTCCGCAATCTGGAGTTGACCGTGACGGCGATGAATTGTGGGATGCTGAATTTGAATGTCGCACTCTTCGGAGCGACCGACTTCGTAAGTGCCCGCAGGCAAATCGATGGTCTGAATCACAAGTCTATTAAAGCGGATGTAAAGTCGAGTTTGCATATCTGTTTTACATCTTAAAGAGAGGAGTCTTAGGACACAAGTAAATTCAGTGCTGATGAGCAGACACTGAACGAGCCGAATCAGTGATTCACTTGAGAAATATAAAATCTAAACCTTTGAAATCTAAATTTTCGAGCCTCAATTTCTAAGCATTAGATCTCTAGGCGTTAAATTTCTACGACAGTCAAATTCTTTTGGGCGTCGACAAAGATCATTTGATCAATCAGGCCGCTTAAAACTTCTTCACCTAATGGAAGCTCAATTGTTTTTTCGATAAATGCGCGACACTGATCATCTTGAACATGATCCACCAATTCGTAACTGCAAGACATCGGTGTAGTGCGAGTACAAATTGTTTTTTTGATGGAGAAGGTATGTTCTTTACAGCCCCCAGGATAAACAACATCTAACTGGATAGAGTTCGAGCCGAGGCGAGCTTCAGTGATGGTCACGGCTGCACCGGCGGGGTTTGAAAACATTAGGACAGTAGCGATAGTTTGAATAATGATAAATTTCATATTCTCCTCCCTTGCGTTGAATGCAAACTACCCCAATTAAAAAATAAGTAAAAATTATAAGATATTATTTACACCCATCTGTTTTAATAATGATTAAATAATGGGCAGAGAGGGACGTCGTGATAAAGAATCGACCAAATCACCTCTCAAAATCTTCCCTAGAGGGGAGCGAGGAATTTGATCGACGTGATACCAACGCTGCAGTCGAGAAAACGGCAACAGCTGTTGGTTGAATTGGGAGAGTCGGGAGCCCACTTGCCCATCGGTCGTGACCATCACGAGCTCGTGCCCCTTTCGTACTTCTGGAACAGCGACAACGAGATACTCGTGAGAGCTTGGGGTCTCTACGGACTGATGGAATCGCGACCACTGCTGTTGGATATCCCCGATCGCTACCGTTTCCCCTAGAATCTTCACTAACTCCGAACTCCGACCTGTCAGCCAAAGTTGGTCCTGCTTAATCTCACCCAGATCGTCGGAAATATACCAACCATTTTCCTTAGGATCTGTAAATTCCCACTCCGTACCGTTCACAAATAAAAAGCCACTCAGTAAACTTCGGGAAGAAAAAGCCAAGCGGAACTTGTCGTCTACTTTTCTAGAGGCCCAATCAACAATATGGGGAAATCGCGAATACCCCTCGGCGACATCTCTTTTAAATGCCAGCATGGCGCAAGTTTCTGTCATCCCGTAGGTCAAAACAAGGGGCCATCCGAGAGCTTTCGCCTTTTGAAAGAGGTCCTCAGACACATGTCCAGCCCCTACGAAAACCACGCGCAAAAATCTTGGAGCGTGAATTTGCTCCTGAACCAAATCGTAAATCTGCGTCGGCACTACAGAGGTGCAAGTCACCCCCTCACGATGGATGACATCGATAAATTTTTGCGCATTCCATTTTTCAAAAAAAGAGATCAACTTAAACTGGGCCACGTGTTGACGAGCCAGTACGGCGGCACCCGCTATGTGATAATACGGTAAGGGGTTGAGATAGACATCTTGCGAATTCAGCGCAAAAACCTCGCTCACCCCACGAGCCGCCGTCAGTAGTGCGTCCCGAGAAAGAGCCACCACTTTCACCCGAGACCCTCTTTGAGATTCAGTCCCCGAACTCATCACCCACAAATGATCCAAAGCCACTGACGGAATTTTTGCACTCGCCGCTGGAATCGCTCGGCGCACAGACTCCTGGGTGTCCTTTGGGAGGCGCAGACTCCATTGGGGATTTTTAAAAAGATCTTCAAAATTCATCATAACGGCATCCAGGTGATTTTTCCAAAGAGGGAGTCAAATCCGATTCCACAGCCTTCGCTCGGTTTAAAAAAACACGAAGCACTTTCAATCTCTTGGAAGAAGATGTCACTTTCAAACAAATGACTGGTTTGGAGTCCAAAATCCAATGTCTGCGGCTCCCCTTTAAGAGCTTGCTGCGCATACCAGTAAGCAAAACTTTGCCCTACCGGATGATCCATGGAGTTGGTGATAATGTCGCGCTCCCGAAGTTCGTAACTTTGTCGAGCCGGCTTAATCACTCGCGGAAAGGGCGCATCGATTTCTCGAGAGGGCGCCGCCTGATCTAAATAAATAGGAATTGAAAAATCCGATTGATATTTGCTCCAACGGGTGTGCGAGTAGGGCGATGGATCCTCAACCAATTCAATGTGCGAACAGAGAGAATGATCCTTAATTCCCTCCATAAATTCCTCGTAGCCATGACCGTTAAAATCTAAACGTAATTTAAACGGCTCAAGATATCGGGCTTTGCTCATCAGAAGCTTTGCTTCCTCGCTGGGACTACGACCGAGTTTTAGTTTTAAACTCGTAAAACCCTTTTGAAATACTTCATCCAAACTTTCAGCCGTCAGATCTTCGAGATCGGTGACGGTGTAGTGACTTTTGATTTTAACCTCACCATCAAATAAAGACTGCTTGAGAGAGCGAGCCACACCATCAAGGTGGGCATAATACAAACTTCGCTGAAGAAGAGCGCTGATCCTCCCTTGGCGCCACAAGGCGATCTGAGTATTGACATCCTCATCGCCAAACATCGTCCAAGGAAGGCAGTCGGCAAAACCGCTTTCAAAATCCGCAGATTGCCAGCGAATCAAAAACCCCTTGGGACCATTGGAGGTCTGTCGATTGAGATTAGATTTGGGCTTAAGCTCGTATGGAGAATACCAAAATTTATCCTTCATAAACAACACGCCAGGGTAAAGCTAGAGGCAAAGAGCAAAAGTAAAAGGCCACCACGAGCCAATAACCCATTTAACTCCCTTTTGTCGTTCACCCTCATCACTTGATTTGCAATGGAAAGCGCCAACGGGAAGGCGAGCAAAGGAATAAAAAAGTAATAGCTTCTAAAGGTGATCCACCAATAGAACAGCAGCATAAACGGAAGAATCGCTAAAGCAACGATCTCTCTTTTAACAAAATCATCACCACAGCGCACGGCGAGAGTTTTTTTGCCCACCAGCCGATCGCTCTCACTGTCGCGAAGATTATTAATCGCAATGAGCACCGTCGAAAGAAATCCCATCTGCAAACCAAGGATTAGGACTTCCAAGCGCCAGATGTGAGTCAAAACGTAAAAAGAGCCACCGACGGCAATCAGGCCAAAAAATAAAACCACAAAAATATCGCCAAGGCCCTTATAAGCCAAAGGATAGGGCCCACCCGTGTATCCATAAGTGAGAGCCACCGATATGATTCCCAAAAGGAGAATCGGAGGCCCACCTGTAATAACCAGCGGAATACTGGCGATCACAGTGACCGCACAAAAAAATACACCCATCACGGTTACGGCTTTCGCCGTAAAGAGTCCCGATTGGGTCACTCGCACGGGACCGATGCGATCCTTGTGATCCGCACCTTTCTTAAAATCAATGGCGTCGTTAAACAAATTCGTCGCAATCTGTAAAGAAAGAATGGCGATGACAAGCAAACTCACGAGATAGAAATCAATAGGATAGTGCAGGAAGTGAGCGAGCGCTGTCGCCGTCATTACCGGAGCTACGGCCGCGGGCAATGTCTTAGGTCGAAATGCCAACAGCCAGGATCGCGTCACTGATGCCATCTCGCCTTCCTTTACGGGTAACGGGGAAATTTTGAAAAATCGGGAGCACGCTTTTCAATAAATGCATTTTTGCCCTCGCGACCTTCTTCCGATAAATAATAAAGAAGAGTGGCGTTGCCCGCGAGGTCTAACAAACCAATTTGACCATCGCAATCGGCATTCATCGAAGCTTTCAAAAAACGAAGCGCCATGGGAGAGAGTTCGAGAATTTCCCGACACCACTTGAGCGTCTCGGTTTCGAGCTGATCTAATGGCACGACTGTATTCACTAAACCCATCTCCAAAGCTTGTTTGGCATCGTACTGACGACATAAAAACCAAATCTCACGAGCTTTTTTCTGACCAATAATACGGGACAAGTAACTACTTCCAAGCCCACCATCGAAGGATCCGACGCGAGGACCTGTTTGTCCAAAGCGAGCGTTTTCCGCCGCGATGGTCAAGTCACAAACCACGTGGAGCACATGTCCACCGCCGATCGCATAACCTGCAACCATCGCGATCACCGGTTTAGGAAGGCTACGAATCTGTTTTTGTAAATCGAGAACGTTTAATCGAGGAAGCCCGTCACCACCAACATAGCCCCCTTCGCCTCGAACTTTTTGGTCACCGCCGGAGCAGAAGGCTTTGCCACCCACTCCCGTCAGAATCACCACACCAATTTTGGAATCATCACGAGCAATATCGAAGGCCTCTTTGAGCTCCATTACAGTTTTAGGTCGAAAAGCATTATGGACTTCGGGACGGTTGATGGAAATCTTGGCCACACCGTCTTCGGTGCGCTCAAAAAGAATATCCTCATATTGTTTTATCGGAATCCACTTCTCAGTACTACTCATACAACCTCACAGTTTGTTCGTGAACACAGTCTGAGGACTTTTACCTCACAAATTTATTTATCACAACCGCAACTTCCGAGGGGTGGCTGAACTGCGGCGAGTGGCCTCCCGAGACTTCGGCCAGGGACCAGTTCCTCCCGAGATCATTGATAATGGGTTTTTGCGGGAGCTGTGAAACATCCTCTTTGCCATGAATACAAAGCACCGGAAACTTCCAGGATTTTAGACCCTGCAAATTGAGACGCTGATGACCCAAGGACCAATCCGTCAGCGTCCGCGCCAACGAAACTCTCGAAAATTCACTCTCCCGACGGAGAGGTCGAACCGAATCTTTTTTAAAAATCTCTTGAGATTCCCAGTCATGCATGACCTTTTCCCAAGGCTCGTTGAGAAATTTCTGACTCCAAATATCGTCAGCATTTAATCGACGGGCTCTCTGCGTTTCCGGGATCAACGAAATTTTTGAGGAGATAAGAATTAATTTTTCGATCTTTGGACTTATTGTCCATGGTCCATGGAGCAGTAGTCGCCCTCCTAGCGAGTAACCCACCATCGTGTAAGGACCGTCACCGATCACATTTACAAAACGCTGTCCCCAGTCTTCCATGGAGGAATTCTGCGGAAGCCGATCAAGGTCTCTCCAAATATCATAGGTGATGAACTCAAAACCTTCTGGATTTAAACGCGTGAGTTCTGCGATGAGCGGATCCCAATCTTTAGGCTTTCCTAAAAAGCCATGCACAAAGCAAAACTTTAATCGCGCCACAGCTCACCGTACTCTTTCCAAAAACTTTGCGTTTGTTGAACGCTAGGCACCACTTCGGCGATAAAGGTTTTCTCCTTCGGCAGCGCGGAATTCGGCCATTGCACGTAGGGGATATTCCACATCTTGGCCCACCCTGAAAACTCAAGCTGATGGTGATTGTAGAATAAGGGCATATTAAACAGGCGCTCGAAGATTCGACCACCTTGATTGTTAATCACATAAATTTTAACAGCGGCCTGTTTCGTTAATGCCCAGAGCGCATTCATGTCATAAAGGGCGGTCAGGTCTCCAACGACAATTGTTAGGGATCTTCCGTCATGGGTGTAGGCCAAAGCCGATGAAATTTGACCATCAATTCCATTCACACCACGATTAGCCCGAACCGCGTGGGGATTTTTTCTCGAGGCCGCCAAATCCCACTCTCGAATTGGCAAACTATTACCGATATAGACGATATCTTCTGAAGATGTCTGAGTCGAAATTTTTTCGATCAACGCAGGCTCACTCTGTGGGTACTTTTCAATGAGCTGTAACAGTTGTTGGGATTTTTTATGATCGTTATCTATTAAATCCGATGCCATCGACAAGTGAGAAGGGATCTCGACGTTCTTAAGGAGGCTCATTTCGCCATGAACAAGTTCCCCGCGAGACATTCCTGGAAATGGGAGGGACGAAACAGAGAGCACTGGAATTTGAGACTCTTCGAAATCCCGCCAGACACGGGCGGTAGGAACACCGCCAATGCGTAACACGCTATCAAACAGTTGGTGCTTGAGCGCCTGCTGCAAAATCTTATCACCCGATTTTAACATTCCCGCATGATCCCTTTCACGTAGACCGGAAGTGCTTTCGGCATAGACGGCACCCGTCCAGCGACTCAAAAACTCATCGACCCATGGAATTTCGCTCCGCTTGAGCGACGATAAAATTAAAAGTGTCGAACGCTGGGCGAAAAGAAATTTTTGGACCCTAGCGCCGTTTTCCGTCAGGATCGGCTTCGCTTCACGGCGAGATAATTTAAGTGGAAGCGCTGAAAAATTTTTATCGACTAGCGGCTCCTCGAAACACACATTCAAATGTAAGGGCCGACGTAAACTAAAATCTTCTAAAAGGGGTGACGCGAATTCCTCTGCAGTTTCTAAATCCAACGCCGCTTCGACATGGCCTTTTAAAAAACTCAATTGATCGATCGTCTGAGGAGCTCCCGTGCCGCGCAATTTGCGAGGACGATCCGCGCTCACGACGATCAAAGGGAGTTGAGTGTATTCCGCTTCGATCACCGCCGGTAGAAGCTCGGCCACGGCAGTTCCTGAGGTGGTGATGATGGCCACCGGTCGCTCTTGCACTTGGCATAATCCAAGCGCAAAGAATCCAGCGGCACGCTCGTCAAAAAATGTCTTCACTCGAAATGGCGTGGGCTCACTCAGTAATTGGACAAAGGGTGCATTTCTCCCGCCGGGACATAATATAATGTCTTGAACATTGAGAGCGGCCAATTCCACCAAAATCGCTTGAGCTTTTTGCAGGGAGTTCATATTTTAAATACTCGCTTGACGGACTCACGCTTGAGTTTAAGTTCTTTCCACTCTTCCTCAAAGTTACTCTCTGCCACCACACCCACACCGTTTCCGACGTAGATAAATTCTTTATCCCAGCTGATATGGCGAATGGCAACCAAGGCCAAGTATTCCGTCGGTGACCACAGCACCCCAAAGGGCGCCCCAAGGATTTCGTGGGGAGTGCGCCACTGTTTTAAAAATTCTTGCTGTGATCGCGGAGAAATTCCTAGCGCCGGAGTAGGATGGAGGCGCTCGATGAGTTCCGTAAAACTCATTTGCTCGGAACTTGTGAGTTGAATCGGCGTGTAAAGATGCACCAAGTGATTGAGCTCCAAACACGCAGTTTTACTCGCCTGCACTTTCCCAAAAGGCTTAAGTCTCTCTAAGATATCATCAATCACAATTTGATGCTCTTTGAGCTCCTTGGGATCCGAAAGAAATTTTTCCGGATCGAGGGTGTACGTCTCGCGGTTCTGAGTGCCTGCGAGCGCCATCGTTTTAATTTTTTTTGGCGTCTCGCTTAAGAATAAAATTTCTGGAGTAAAACCAAACTCTCCCTCGTTCCGATCCCAGTGACCGTAAATAAAAGTATTTTGCGGAGCCTGTTTTAAAGAATTGATAATCGCCTCTGAAGGGTCAACAGCCTTAACCGCTTTTCCGTAGACGACGGGAACGGCTTTTTGAACGGTCTTACTTTTGATTTCTTTTTGAATCAGAGTGAAGAGTTTTTTAAATTCTTTTTTATCGGGCTCTTGCCACTCCAGCTCCGTTTCGGAAACCGGCGCGGCTTTGAGAAAGGGGGTAAGGCGTTTTTTCCACTCTTTCCACTCGAGCCGCTGATGATGGGAGTAAGAGCACCAAGGTTTTTGAGATTCGAGGAAAAAAGTATTGCGATAAAGAACAGGACACTTCAAATTTTCGGGCGAAGAATGCCATTCCAGGTCTCCCCAGAAGACTTCGACCCACTTGCCGACTTTGCCGATGATGGCGCCTTGTTTTAACCATTGAGAAAACTCAAATTCCATGGGATTCACCTTGTACCTCATCTTCTATCGAGGGCTGAGACATGTGCCTATGAGTTTCAATAGTAACGCATTGAGTAATGTGGACATTCCAGGCCCCTTTTAAGCCTTACAAAGCTCTAAATTTCTGCTACTTTCCCTCTCAATGAATGCAAAATTTTCCATTGGTAACGTACAGTTCACTTCAAATCAGTTCTCGGTCATTGCTGGACCTTGCTCCATCGAATCTCAATCTCAGTTCGATGAGACGGCCCATTTCGTCAAAGAGCATGGAGCTGCTATTTTACGCGGCGGTATTTTCAAAATGCGCACAAACCCCGATACTTTCCAAGGCGTGGGCTTAGCCGCGCTGGATTGGATCGCCGATGTTAAAAATAAACTGAAGATGCCATTGATCTCGGAAATCACCGACCCTCGCCAGAAAGAACCCCTCGAAAAAGTTCTCGACGGGATCATGGTGGGCAGTCGCAATATGTACAATTACGAACTTTTAAAAGAGCTGTCTCGCTCTCCGAAGCCCATCATTTTAAAGCGTGGTTTTTCTGCACTTTTAGACGAATGGCTCAAAGCCACCCAGTACATCACCCAAGGCGGCAACACGAATGTGTTTTTGTGTGAACGCGGAATTCGTACCTTCGAAACAAAAACACGGAACACTTTAGATCTCGCATCTGTGGCCTACCTTAAGGCCCACTCGTCTTTCCCAGTGATCGTGGACCCTTCTCACGGTACGGGCACTCCGGAACTCATCGCCCCCATGGCCTGCGCCGCGGTGGCCGCCGGGGCTGACGCAATTATGGTGGAAGTGCATCCCCGCCCCGACAAAGCTCTCTCTGACGGTTTTCAAGCTTTAGACTTCGAGGCGTTTAAACATTTAATGGTTCGCTTAAAACCTTTTGTTGAAGCGGCCGGTAAGACGTTGGTGACTCATGTATAAAGAACCCCAACCGGACATCATTCGAAAAATGTTTTCTGAAATTGCACCTTCCTATGATTCGGCCAACTCCATTTTGTCCCTTGGAATTCACACACTTTGGAAAAAGAAATTAGTCCATCGCAGTGGTGTTAAACCGGGAGACACTGTTTTAGACTGCGCCACCGGCACCGGTGACGTGGCGATCTTGTTTAAACAAAAAGTGGGACCGACCGGCAAAGTGATCGCCACCGACTTTTGCAAAGATATTTTAGATCTAGGCCCACCTAAAGCTGAAAAATTAAATCTGGAAATACAATTTGAAGTGGCCGATGCGACTCAATTGCCTTACCCGGACAATCACTTTGATGCCACCAGTATTTCATTTGGAATTCGTAACGTCGGTCAACTGAGCAAAGCCTTGAGCGAACTTGCGCGAGTGACGAAGCCCACGGGCAAAGTTATGATTTTAGAGTTTGGACAAATGCAGATTCCGGTGATTAAGGACGTTTACAATTTTTATTCCCGCCACCTGCTTCCTAAAATCGGCGGCTGGGTTTCGGGACACACGTCCGCTTATGAATATTTGAACCAATCGGCAGAATCATTCCCCTGCTCGCAGAACTTCATTGATGTTGCCATGTCTACGGACATGTATAAAACTATGAGCTGTTCTCCATTATCATTTGGCGTTGCCTATCTTTACGAGGGTATTCCGCTCGCAGCAAAGAAGAGTTCGCTGCAATAAATAATAATAGGAGTTTGACGGGAGTTCTTATGAAGAAATTTATTTTTATTCTCACTTCTTTTGTTTTTGTCATTGGCTGCTCGAGCTACTTCACTCGTAAAGGTTGCGAAAAAGTAAATTGGTTTCAGCATGCCCACAACGTGGCGATGGATGGAAAACGCCTCGAGGAAGATCCACGCATCCGTGAATGCGAAAAAGCAGAGACGGAAATCAATTCAGAAGAGCTCGATCGTGGTTTTAAATCAGGCATGGAAAACTACTGCAAACTCGAAACAGCTTACTCCAAGGGCTCCACCGGCGAAGGATTTAATTTCGAGTTTTGCGATTATAACATGCTCACCAAACTGAAAGTTCGCCATGGCGATGGAATTAAAAAATTCTGCACTCCCGAGAACGGTTATTTGATCGGCACCCAGGGAATCCCTTATAAAAATCAATGCAATAAAGAGAGCGAACCGGCGTTTATGGCCAAATATAAAAAGGGTCGCCAAATTTATTTAAAGAATAAACTCGCCTCTAACCAGTCTCAAGTTCAAGCTCTCGATAACGAAATTCGCGAGCAACAAAATCTGCGGCAAAATACTTTGCATCGTCAGGCAATGCTTCCAAGAAGCCAAGTCGTTACTAAAAATAAGCACTTTGATCCGGCAACGAACTCCTACAAGGAACAAACGGTGGTGACGGAGGATCCTAATATTCAGCGCCAGCGAGAGGAGCTGGAATGGGAACTTCGCAGTATCAATCAACGAATTCAAGAAAAGATCAATCAACAGGGGCAGCTTCGCGCCGACTCCGATAAACTTCGCAATGAATTAGAAGGCGTCAACTAAGACGACTTAAAGACCATAAGTGACGATGATTTCAATCCGACGGTTTTTAGCACGATTGTAGATCGAATCGTTTTTAGCGATCGGCTTGGTCGCGCCATAAGATTCAATAATCACGCGTTCCTCTAACGTATTCGCATACCTCACGAGCTGCTCCACCACCGCGTTAGCTCGTGCCGATGAGAGAGCCCAGTTGTTCTTAAATTCCGAATCCGGTGGGAGCTTTTGGTCGTCAGTGTGTCCCGCCACCTGAATCCGCCCTTTAACATCCAAAAGGACGGAGGCGAGTTTCTTGAGAATCGGCTGAAAGCTGTCTTGAATATCCGCTTTGCCTACGGGAAATGAAATATTCTCCTCGAAACGAATAATAATACTTTTAGTTTGCTCCGTCCGGGCGATCTTAATTTTTCCGTTTTCGATCTCTTCTTTTAGGGCAGCATAGATGGTTGCTAAGTTCTTTTTGAACTGTTTTTCCTCCATGGCTAGCTGGATCTTACGATTGCGATCGGTTTCGTTTTTGATCGCTTCCATGGTGGGGTCTTTGATAGAACCGGCGGAGGTATCAATTCCCACCGATGTTCCTGAGGTCGATACACCTTTTTTAAGGAAGCTGGTCCCCAGATGAGTTTGGTGACTGAAAATCTTAGAGCCCCCTTCTCCGGGGCCGCTGAGATTCATGTGCTCGCGCACCGAATCTTCAAATTCCTTCGCTTTCGACTGATCCTTGTTGGAGGTTGCATACAACACCACGAAGAATGCAAAAAGCAGAGTAATAAAATCGGCGTAAGACACTAGCCACCGTTCGTGGTTCTCGTGCTCTTCGTGTTTCTTTTTCAACGCCATTTTTAGCCTGCTTTAGTGCCGGTAAAGGCGCGAAGTTTTTGTTCGATAATTTTCGGATTGATATTCGCACCGATCATTAATGCGCCTTCAAGGAGGGCCATTCGCTCGATCACGTGGTGATGAGCTTTCTTCTTAATTTTATTCCCGGCGGGAAGGAAAAACAAATTCGCGGCTCCCACTCCATAGACCGTAGCCACGAACGCGACCGCAATCCCGGGACCTAATTTAGACGGATCGGAAAGGTTATTCATCACGTGAATCAACCCTAAAACCGCACCGATAATTCCAATCGTCGGGGCGAAACCACCGGCATCCGTCCACACCTTTGCGCCCGCATTGATCTCGTCTTCTTCGAGCTGAATGCGTGTTTCAAAAATTTCCCGAACGTTATTTGCGTCAATACCGTCAATGATAGCGGCAATGGCGTCTCGAAAAAAACCATTACCGATCTTTTCGAGGCGCTTCTCTAAAGCTAAAATAGATTCTTTTTTTGCGATTTGCGCGCACTCAAGAACTTCTTGCAGATCGTGTTCGATATCATGCTTCTTATCAAAGAAAACTCTTCCGAAATACTTGAGGCCACCCTTGATCTCTTTCATCGTGTTCGAAATGAAAACCGTACCAGCCGTTCCACCGAGAACGATGATCGCTGCCGTGAGCTGCATGAGGGATTCCGTATGTCCACCCTCCATGATGTTTCCACCGAGAATGGCTCCTAAACCAATCACAACCCCTAGAATCGACGCTATATCCATGATGTTTCCAACTTGTTTGAGATTAAAAATTTAGTATGTTTACTCCCCTTAATTTACCCGAATCTCTCTCTCATATCACTGCCCAATCAATTCGTCTGGACTTCTCAAAGAGACATTCTGGCCTATAGACTAAGGGAATAGCCGAGCTAGATCGGCAGAGGGCGTAAATAGGGATAACCAATAAAAAATCCCGAAACTCTATGGAATGCAAGACTAACTACCGATAGAGTTTCGAGACCTTGATACAGTTTTTATACAACGCCTAAACGCTTTAAAGAAGCTTCCATACCGGTGATTTTCGATTTCAATTCGACGAGGAGAGCTTGATCCTTTTCCACGATATCGGCCGGGGCATTTTTCATAAACTTTTCGTTGCCGAGCTTATTATTGATGACCTGGACGTCTTTATTTACTTTTTCGATGGCCTTTTTAAGGCGCTTAATTTCCTCTTCGATATCTACTAGACCCTCGAGAGGTACTATCACATCGATGTGAATGTCACCAAGACGCAAAGGAGCCACAGCGCATTTCGCCAGAGAATCTTTCGGCTTAGCGTGGAGCTCTTCGAGATTTGCCAAGCGCATGATTTCCGTTTGATTGTGCAGAATGATCTTTTGGCTTTGCTCATCTGAAGGAACTACCCAAGTTTTCATTTTAAGACCCGGCTTAATTTGATTCTCACCGCGAATATTTCTCAAAGTCGTGATGATTTCCATCACCAACTTCATTTCGTTCGCTGCTGTCTCGGAACCGAGTGAAAGCCATGCCGAATCATTCTTCACCGTCGGGTAATCGTCGATAATACACGCCTCACCTTTATTCGGAAGCTTCTGATAAATTTCTTCGGTCACAAACGGAATAAATGGATGCAACAGGCGCACAACACGATTCAGAGTCTGCGCGAGCACGAGCTGAGTCATTTGTTTTTGCTGCCCTTCAGTTTTGTAAAGAACGGGTTTTGAAAACTCTAGATACCAGTCGCAGAGTTCGTGCCACACAAACGAATAGAGGGCATTCGCCGCATCTGAGATGCGCATTTCGTTAAGAGCTGTATCCACTTCTTTGGTGACTTCCTGAGTGCGATAGATCAACCACTTGTCGGCCGTCGAGAAATCATTCGGGTTCCACGCTTTGTACGATTTGAGATCAGGCATATCGGCCATGTTCTGCAAACTAAAGCGCGTCGCATTCCAAAGCTTGTTAATAAAATTACGGTAACCCTCTAAGCGCTCCATGGAAAATTTAAGATCTTTCCCTGTCGCCATCTGCGCCATTAAAGTAAATCGTAAAGCATCCGCACCCGATTCATTGATAAGTTCTACGGGATCAATGGAGTTACCCAAAGATTTAGACATTTTTCGTCCATCGGAATCACGAATCAACCCGTGCACGTAAACTTTCCTAAACGGCACATCACCCATGTTTTCGACACCCATCATGATCATGCGAGCGACCCAAAAGAAAATAATATCGTGGCCGGTCACTAAAACATCCGTAGGATAAAAGGTTTTGAGCGCTTCCGTTTTGTTCGGCCAACCGAGCGTACTAAAAGGCCATAGAGCAGAACTAAACCATGTATCGAGGACGTCTTCCTCCTGAGAAATATTTTTGCTCCCGCACTTCTCACACTGGGTTGGATCTTTTTCTTCCACGGTGATGTGTTGGCAGTCCGAACAGTTCCACGCCGGGATTCTATGCCCCCACCACAACTGCCGAGACACGCACCAATCCTGGATGTTGTTCATCCAGTGCAAATAAGTTTTCACCCACATCTCGGGTTCGAATTGGATGGATCCGTTTTCTACCGCGTGACGAGCCGGGGCCGAGATGTCTTTCATGCGCGCAAACCACTGCTCCGACATGAAGGGTTCGACCACCGCGCCTGTGCGATCACAAAATCCCACGGAGTGGGAGATGGGCTCGGTCTTCACCAGAAAGCCACCTTCTTCCAATTCGATGAGAATCCGTTTGCGAGCCTCCTGAACAGAAAGACCAGCATACTTAGGAACGGTATCGTTAAGTGTTCCGTCTTTATTGAGAATATTAATAAAAGGAAGCTTGTGCTTTTTACCTAACTCATAATCATTAAAGTCATGAGCCGGAGTCACTTTGAGGGCCCCACTTCCAAACTCTTTGTCCACGTAAGCGTCGGCGATGATCGGAACTTTACGAAGAGCGAGTGGCACAATAATGGGTCGACCGACAAGATGTGCATAACGTTCGTCCTCGGGATGCACACAAACCGCGGTGTCCCCTAACATCGTCTCGGGGCGAGTTGTGGCAATAGTAATAAACTCATCACTGCCATCAATCGGATAACGAATGTGCCAGATGCTACTCTTGACATCTTTATGGACCACCTCGAGATCCGAAATCGCCGACTGAAGAGGCGATGACCAATTGACTAACTTTTCACCTTTATAGATCTGACCTTTTTTATATAACTGAACGAATACTTTTCTTACCGCTTGAGATACGCCTTCGTCTAACGTAAAGACCTTACGATCCCAATCCACCGAATCACCGAGCTTTTTCATTTGCTCGTAGATGCGCTCGCCATAAGTGTTTTTCCATTGCCAGATTTTTTCGACGAAAGCTTCGCGCCCATAATCGTGTCGAGTCTTTTTTTCTTCTTTGTAAATGAGCTTTTCAACAACAGCTTGAGTGGCGATTCCCGCATGATCCGTCCCCGGAACCCAAAGAGCATTGTATCCCGACATTCTTTTCCAACGGATCAAAACATCCTGAATCGTATGATCTAGCGCGTGCCCCATGTGGAGAAAGCCTGTGACGTTCGGCGGAGGGAGAATAATGCAGAATGGGATTTTCGTCGATTTATCTTCGGCACGAAAATAATCTTTCTTCATCCACCATTGATAAATGCGATCTTCCACCTCTTGAGGTGAGTAACGATCTGAGAGTTGGTTTTCGCTCATGCTGGAGTCCTTTCAGATAACTGATCTGGCAAAAATGAGTATTCTAAAATTAAAGCAAATATTCCTATGACTGTAAAACACGCAGCGGCTAAAAACGGACTGCCCATACTGTAATGACTGTAGAGCCAGCCACCCACCACCGGCCCAATAATTCGCCCGAGAGAGGCCGCACTTTGCGAAGATCCCATCACTGCCCCTTGATCTTTGGCGCTCGTGAGTAAGCTGACCATTCCTAAGAGCGAAGGACGAACAAAACCATTCCCCACCGCGAGAAAAGTCATGGCCACGGCCAACCAAGGAATCGAAGTCGCCACCGAGATCATAGCAAAAGCGATGGTCATGCCCGCTAATCCTAACATCAGTGTTCGACGCTCACCCCACAAAGGAATGAATCTCCGAACCAAAAGACCTTGAGTCAAAGCCATCATCAAACCGACCACACCAAAACCAACACCCGACTCCATCAGCCCCCAACCAAAACGATCGGCGACAAAGGGAAACAGCATCACTTCCATTAAAGGCATCGCCACGTTGGTCACGAAGAAAACAAAAATCAACCGATTCACAGTGCGCGTACCGAAAGATCCACGCCACCAACGCAACGGCTCGTGATGAGCTACAGTTTTTTCCCCATGGTTTAAAGTCTCGGGAAGAGAGAAGTCGGCCCAAACGAAATTGAGGAATGTAATTAAAAACGCCATCAGGCTCGGAAAGAAGATTCCAAAGGGAGGTTGATCGCCCAGAAGTTTCCCCGCATAACCAAAAGCGCTCCCTAAAGTCGGGCCAATAATAAAACCAATTCCAAACGCCGCTCCGATCAGTCCCATACCGCTCGCACGGTCTTTTTCGGTGGTGATGTCCGCCATGTAAGCATGAGCGGTTGAGATATTGGCCGCAAAGACTCCCGCGACAGCTCGACAGATAAAGAGAAACCACAGGTTGGGAGCGAAGGCCATCGCTAAGTAAGAGAGGCTTCCGCCCAAAAGACTCAACAATAAAATGGGACGACGACCATAACGATCGCTTAATTTCCCCCAAATTGGCGCAAAAATAAACTGCATGATGGAGTAGATCGACATCAGCCAACCAATTTGCAGAGCCGAAGCCTCAAAATATTTGGCTATGAACGGACTGAGCGTGATGTAAATCCCAAAACCAATGAGATCAATGAAGACCGTTAGAAATATGATTTTCTTTGCAGAAGAATGAGACTCGGGACGTTGATTTTTCATCAGCGTCGGTTGTATCCCATATTAGCCGCCGAGCCTACTTGAGTGGGGTTTTTATGCGGTGCCAAACGTGTAAGGAGTCATGATGTCTTTGTCCTCGATCACCACGTCTCGGCCAGCTTCCACGCCGGCTTCTGCGTTAGAGTCTCTACGGCTCTCGCGGCGAGGCTCGCGATGTGTTTCCTTGTCGGCGACCACAGGGTCTGCAAAAACTTTATGGCCTTGATCAAGGAGATGGATATGAGCCTCCATCATCGAACGGAGGTTGGTCTCAAACTGCATGCGGGCCCGCTTGAGCTCCGAGATCTCATGATACATTCTTTTCAGGGCATCACGGGCGTCGACCACCATCATCTCGGCGCGCTGTTTGGCATCGCCAATGATCAATTGAGCTTCGCGCTCAGCATCTTCGCGGAATTGATCCGACATTTTAGAAGCGGCTTGAATCGTATGTCGCAAAGCTTGATCTCGCTCGACATACTCCACCATTTCTTTATCTTTGCGTGCGATATCTTCTTTGAGTTTTTCTTTATCGCGCACCAGTTCTTCCATTTGATCGGCCACATCTCGCAAAAAGTCGTAAACTTCCTGGGGATCCAGACCCATCATTTTTTTGGAAAACGTTTTATGTGTAATGTCTAATGGAGCTATTCTCATCCCGACCCTCCCTGGCCTTCTCAATAACATAACAAGAAAGACGAGAGGGAATATAGGACTAAAGCGGGGTTTCAGGACCAAGGTCGATAACCCGAGATGCGAGGTTTTACGGAGGCGTTGGGTCGTGAGCGCGGTGGTGCCGACCCAGGGGAAAACTGACATCCCACATTCCGCTCGAATGATCGGGCAGAAAATAAAATTGAGTGGCATCGACACCATAGGGAACACGGCGCTCAAACTCAGGCAGTCGACCTTCAAGGCCTTGAGTCAACGCCCATCGATAGAGCGATTCGTAATGAGGTGGCGTTAAAATCCACTCTTTGAGTGCCCGATGAAGGACGTCTAAATTGAGGCCGGTGGTCGCGACAGAACCTAAATTGTCTAGGAAATCACCGGCGGTCTTAATCCGTGACGGAAGATTAAATCGATTCATTTTGACAAAATCCTCAATCAATTGAGGTTTCCACGTCGCAAAAAAAGAAATCATTTCATGGGCGCTCCAAAAGCGCGGAACAATAAGGTCGAATTCGCTGCGGTTTTTAGAGGAGAGCACCAATTGCGAGCCGAAGCGTTGAGGAGAATGTTCAAAAGGGACCGAGGAGCGATCATGAATAATGACCTTAAACCCAACGGTCCCACTTTCTTGAACTAGGGTCGTATAGAAACTCGCCTCTTGAGGGAAGCCGTGACGAACCATATCCCTTGAATTCACGATCGGAGGAAAGACGCCTTTCCCAAAATCCAGGTAAGGTCGAACATAAAAAAACTCAACCTCCTTCGGGGTGATAGGTGAACTTGTAGACATTGAGTTGAGAACACCTTTGTAATTCTCTACATTTTTAATACTGAGTTCGTTAAGCACTTGGACCGGATCGAAGCTAGCGAGTTCAGGAGTCGCTCTCAATTTAGAGAGTTCTAATCTTAAATAATTGGACCTTTTCTCAAGGGTGGGGTTTTTCATTCGCTGCCAAAAATCAAAAATGAACTGGGGCTCGGCTCGAGAACTGCGTTGTCGGGCCCAAGCCTCGGCGGTTTGAGTCTCGGCCGTTGTCATTGGAGGAGACGTCACGGACAGAAAAATATGTAAACAAGAGGAGGCGACAATGTTCATACAAACTGTTTTAGTTGTGGCTTTTGAGAGAGTCAAAACGAGAGCCGACCTCGAAAATTTTACAATTCTCCGCTTATTTGATGATCGCCAATTCAACTGAGGTATTAACTTGAGCCAACAAAAAGACCTCACCCCCAAGGTTTAAAGGAGATCCCCCGTATGAAAACCCTCACATTTTTCGCCGTTATTTTGACTTCATTTTTGGCCTCTGCCCACTTCGATCAGGTGGCTTACCCTCAGGAAACGCAACTGGTATTTCGCGTGAACTATCAAGGCCCCGGTCAGTACGACCAAAATGTGGTATCGACGGTCACCAACCCTCAACACATTGACTGGTTGATTGCGGATTTAGGCGTGCCCGTCGGTGTTTGTTTCAACGGATATGCTCAAGACGTTTTTGATATCGTCGTTGCAATGGCGAAAGCATCGAATCGTTTGGACATCACGGTTAAGTCTGGAAAGATTGCTGTAGATTATACGAGCGTCGGCGATCCAAGTGTGGTCGAGGGAATGAAAGTTCTTGTTCCTAGTCCTTACGCCTTCGGCGCGCCTGCCGAAACTGAGTACCTCGTTCGCCCTTGTAATCGCGTCACTAAACCTCAATACAGACACTAAAAATTAAACTCAATTGAGACGAAAAAAAGGAAGCCGAGAGCTTCCTTTTTAATTTTTACCGTTACCCAGTTCGCGAAAGCGGAGCGCCGCTTTGTTAAAACTCATTCGCATCAAACCTTCAACTTCGAGCGACCGCATGGACTCCAATCCTGCGGCCGTCATTCCCTTTTTGGAAACAACTTTGTTTTGTAAATCTTCGAAGGAATCCACTGAATTTTCAGCGAGCTGTGCGGCCCCTAAAAATGTTTGAGTGACAATGGCTCGCGCGAGCTCGGGCTCGAGGCCATGCTCTACGATCCACTCTTGCCAGTACGACATCAACTCAAAAACAAAACCAGTCCCACTGGAGCTCGCCACGGTGAACGCTTCGAAGGGATCACCCTCTTCCAGAGAGATTGTCAGACCAATCGGAGAAAATAATTCTTGCATGAGACCGTCGTAAACTGAGTCTTTACTGACAAACCCGATCACGCCCTTTTGCACATTCACTGCTGTATTCATCATCACGCGATGTAAACTTCCCTCGGGAAAAAATTTTCGCAACGAAGATAGATCCACACCAGCTACGAGACTAATTAGAATTGTTTCCGGAACCATTGAACTTGAAAACTGCTCGGCCGCCTCTTGCAAATCTTGAGGCTTTACCGCGAGAAGAATAATGTTGCATTGTTCGGCCAGCTCTTCATTGCTGTGAGCAATCTGAATCGGGTAATTTTTTGTGAGCTTTTCTAGCTTCCCCGCAGAGCGATTAGTAACGCTAATTTGCGCAGGGGTCAGAGTCCCAGAGTCGATCCAACCTTTGATAATGGCTTGGCCCATGTTACCGGCACCAATGATGCCTACTTTACGATTTTTTAGAAACATTTTTCCCCTTTGTGGCCAAAACCCAACCCTTGTTTTTTATCACTTGGTCGATTTGCTGTATAGGTAATCCCGCAATATTTTCCAAAGTTCCCGTAAAAGTTTCGACAAAGTGGCGACCTAAACTTTGAATTCCATAGGAGCCGGCTTTATCCATGGGGTCACCGGTAGCGATATAGTCACGAATTTCTTGGTCGGAGAGGGGTCTAAATTTGACGTCGGAAACACTATGCCCCACAACTGGAGGGGTATTGTAGGGCCACAAGCAGTAGGCGGTAATCACCTGATGATGGGTTCCCGAAAGTTTTTTGAGAGTCCTAAAGGCGTCTTCCTGGTCCTTGGGCTTACCGATCTCCTGGCCGTTTTGGTAGACGATCGTGTCGGCAGAAAGGATTAAATAGGTCCCTGCACCCTCAAGTTTTCCCGACTGGACCAAGGCCTGTGCTTTACGCTGAGCCAAGTCCTCAACTGCACATTCAATACTCAGGTTTTTATCAAGAATTTCCGATATTTCAATAGGGATTGTGTCGAACACAAAACCCCACTGTTCAAGAAAGAATTTTCGTCGTGGCGATTTGGAAGCAAGGACGAGGTTGAACATGTGGGTAGTGTAAACACAAAAAAAAATTTATGGCTATGGATATATTACTTTATCTAGGTATGTTTTTGGCGGGAGCGTCGATCTATTGGTTCGTCTATTCCCTTTTTGCTGCGAATGAAGACAGCAAGGCTTTGTCTTGGGCCACGGGAACTGAACCTAAAAAATCTAAATCTCCGATCATCAACTTTTCGCGGCCGCTGGTGCATCAATTCACTCTCAAATATGCGCAGCGAATTAAGAGCGAAAAGATTCGAAGCAACATCGAGTACAAAATTATCACGGGCGGTCTACAATCCGAGCTCAACGTCGATGAATTCATCGGACTTAAATATCTCTGGGGAATTATGTTTCCCATCGTGCTTATCCTTTTAAACTTTGCCCTACAGTTGGGCTATCCATGGCCGATTGTTTTTATTCTCGCCCCTATTGGATATATGATTCCCGATTTCCACGCCAACGCCCAAAAGAAAAAGCGTGCGGCGGAAGTGATTATCGATCTGCCATTTTTCATCGAACTTCTCGCGCTATCCACACAGGCCGGAGCCGATTTCTTTATTGCGATTAAAAAAATTATCGAAAAGGCAGAAAACAGTGTTCTCGCTGAAGAGCTCAACCGAGTTCTCCAAGACAATAACCTGGGTACCTCTCGCGAAAAAGCCATGAAGGACATGGCCTACCGTCTCGACATCCCGGAGGTCACAAGCTTCGTCAACGTGATCAACGATGCCGGCGCGACGGGCGCCAGTGTCAGTGGCGTTCTGAAAGATCACGCCGAACAGATGCGGATGGAACGATTTGTACGCGCCGAAAAAGCGGGGGCTCGGGCGTCGCAGGCGATGTTGATTCCGATGATGATGTTTATTTTACCAGCAGTATTTATCATCGTGTTTGCTCCGGTTGCTCTGCAATTTATCTATGGAGGCAAGTAGTGAAGCTGATCAATAAAACTTCACAAAATGAAATTTGCTCTCGCGTGATCACTGCCGACTCCTTTGGGGCGCGCAGCAAGGGTCTTATCGGAACTAAAACTTTCGATGACTCGGCCTTATTTATTGCCGGCTGCAACTGGATCCATACATTTTTTATGTCCATCCCTATCGACGTTCTTTATGTGGACGACGACTTAGTCGTAAAGAAAGTCCAATCGGGATTACGTCCTTGGCGCCTTCCCGCCCCGGTATTTTCGGCGAAAGCCGTGTTCGAACTACCGGCGGGACTCGCTCAGGAAAAAAAGATTAAAGTAGGAGACGCTTTACATGTGGGCGATTAAAATCCTCAATGGGCCACAACAGGGTAAGGTTTTTCCTCTGCAAAAGGGGAATAACATTCTCGGCCGCTCACAAAAAGCCGACATTCGAGTTGCCGATAGTGGCATCTCCAAAAACCATGCGCAGATTTTTGTCACCAACGACAAAGCCATCATTTCCGATTTAAAATCGAGCAATGGAACATTCGTTAATGGTGTCAAAGTTCAAAATCACGGGTTAAAGACCGGCGATAAGATATTAATCAATCAGACTGTCATCACGATTTTTCAGTTGCCTGACAATGTGGTCTTCTCCGATAAGCCTCTTTTGAGTAGCAAAGCGGGGCAAGGGTCAAAACATAACTCGTTGAGCGTGCCTCAACCCGCCTCGATCACGCCATTTTCTCAGGGCGAGACGGGCTTATCTCCCCATGTTCTGCAACAACAACACCAGCACCAACAGCAAATGGCCATCACCCCTGTGATTTCGCAGCACACGGGTCTAGAAAAGGTCATTCACAAAGCCAACAATTATATTGATAACGTGGCTTTGCCACCCATCTACCGCACCACCGAAAAGTTTGAGCTCAAGTATGTTCTGATGATGTTTACCTTGGCTTTTGTGTTTATCGTCACCTTCCTGTCGATCGTGCCCCTCTCGAAGATCGCTCGCGACAGCGTTTTCGAGGAGAGTAAACGTCGGGCCATTTCTCTCGCGCGCAATCTCGAACAGCTCAATCGCAAGGCCCTTGCAGAGGAATCCGATTTAACTCTCAATGTCGATTTTGTCACTCGAGAGCCGGGAGTGGAGAGAGCTCTCATTCTCTCCGCAAGGGGTGGAATATTGGCTCCATCCACTCACTCGGGAAAATATATCAATGATCCGTTTATCGCGAGTTTGAAAAAGACAGACGAAATTAAAACCACTGAAATTAACGATAAACAAATTGGTGCCAGCGTTCCCAGTAAGTTCTACGACCCCGATACTGGCGATACCGTGGTGAAAGCCTATGCCGTCGTGGTTTATAATATTGACGCCCAAGCCGTCGACTTCAAAAGAACGTTGAGCTTATTTATCCAGGTCTTTTTTATTTCGACCCTTATTGGTTTGTTGATCTATTTTGTTCAATACAGAATGTTTTTGCGTCCCTTACAAACTCTCAACGATCAAATGGATGATGCATTAAAGGCCCGCACCAACGATATTCATGTTCCTTTTATGTTAAAACCCTTCCAGGATTTGATTGTTAAAATCAATAGTGCCCTGTCGCAACTCCCGAAGGAGTTTGAAAACAACGAAGCTTTTTCCTCTCAAGCCGACAAGAGTGTCGAAGCGTCGGACGTGGTCAACCTTTTCCCCGTCTTCGCCTTCGCCGTAGATCCGGTGTCGACGCGCTTTATTGCCGTCAATCAACACTTTTATGAACACTCCTGGTTTAATTCCACGGAGATCCTCAATACAAATATAGATGAAATTGCGGAGTCGTCTCTCAATGAAGTTCTCCGCACTTTAGTCATGACCGCGGTGGAAGCTCCCAACACCACTCATTCTCAACAATATAAAACACAAGAAAAAGTCGAGTACGAAATCACCGTCAAAGCGATTTCGGAAAAAGGTCGACTCTCCTACCTTCTCTTTACCGTGATGCAAATTGCAGATGAGGCCGCCGCATGAGTGCAGCCTTACAGGTGCAATCCCCCGACATTCGATTTGTCCTAAAGGTGACCGCAGGTCCCAATAAAGGTGATATTTTTAGAATATCTCCCCCGGGGCTATTGATCGGTCGGGATTCTCTCACTTGTAAAATCGCTCTGTCAGATCCTCGCGTCAGTCGACAGCAATGTCGTATTGATTTCCACCCGCAGGGTATCTCTATTGAAGATCTCAGTGGAAAATCAACCACGTTAGTGAACGGCACTCCCCTTACAAAAATTCATGAGCTCAATCGCGGCGACGAAATTCAAATGGGTGACACTTTTTTTACCTTTGAGGTCATCAGCGATAAAACGGCCGGCGCGCTTCGCCCGGCCACCGAGGGGGGATTTAAACCTCCGACCCCCTACAGTGCTCCCGCGCCACAATACTCGGGTCCGAAAAAATCCTACAAGGGTTATATGATTATCGGTGGCGTTCTTGCCCTCGGAGCCCTCGTCTTCTTTTTACTTCCGACTGCAGCAAAAACAAATTCTACCGCGAAAGTAACAACCAACGAAGTTCTCGACGAAAAAATTCAAAAGGTCATCGAGCAGCAACAGCGCCTCGAAAGCGCTCGAGGCGAGCTGGCGGATGATAAAAGTCAGGGCTACTACAATCACTACACGGCAGAGAAAAATTATATTCGCGGTTTTAGGGATTACCAAAATGGTAAATACTCTCGCGCCATGGAGGCCTTCCAAACAACTTTGGCGGTGGATCCCAATCATGGGAACGCCCGGAGGTACTATCGTCTTGCCGATAAAAAACGCCAAGAGCAGGTGGATCAACAGATGGACCTTGGACTTAAGTATAAGGACAAAAACCAATATAGGCTTTGTGTGGCCGCATTTGCCAAGGTTTTACAGATTATTAATAAGCCGAGCGATAAAAAGTACATATTAGCTAAAGAACAAATTAAAGAATGCCGTCTATGCCAAGGTGGACAATGTTCTCCGGAGAATAAAAAGAAGGAAGTGAATGGCACGTCTCAAAATTAGACGAAATCAAAACGACTACTTCACCCTCGAACTCGAGGACGGGAAGAGCTATAAGATCGGCCGTAAGGACGGCTGTGCGGTCGTTTTACAGCCAGATCCAGGCATTTCGCGAGAACACCTCGAAGTTTACCAAAACGAATTTAAGCAATGGGTGATTAAAAATCTTTCACCCCATCTTCCGATCACCGACATCGATGGCTCCTACGAAATCCTCACTTGCATTCGTCCCACTCACGAATTCTCTGTCAGTCCTTACGACTTTTACCTCACCCAAGAATTTGCTCCCCTACAAACTGATGCTCCGCCTATGGAAAACGCAGTGGCGTCTGAGGATCTTGCTCAGCCCGATCCCGGGGCAGACAAAAAAGATCCCAACATCGATGACGAGTTGTCTTTTGTGGGAAGCGAAGAGAAAACCTCGGATGTATTTCTCGAAGGTGACCCCTACCTCAAATTTATGTATTCCTCTCACTCCGAGTCCATTCGCCTCAAAGGGAATCGATGGACCGCGGGCCGTGATAATATCGCGCAAATTACGCTCAATGATAAAAAAGCAAGCCGCCAACACTTCTCCATCGAAAAAGTGGGGCATGAGTTTTTTATCAAAGATTTAAAAAGTGCCAACGGTACGCTATTAAACGGTCAAGAGTTAAAACCCAACGAGGGAGTTCCTCTCAAGAGTGGTGATATCATTACGGTGAATCAGCTCACCATGATTTTCGAACTTCGGGATTTAGCGTTCTCCGAAAAATTAAAAGATCTTCCTTTGCAAGCTTACTCCGGCCCGATGATTCTAACGTCTCAGGATTGGGACTCCGCTGCGGCCGCTCCTCCTGGAGTTCACGGTCAGCTTCCGGCCCGTCTCTCTCATCAAGAATTGGCCTTACTGTCTGGCCAAGTAGAACGCCTCGAAAAACCAAAAAATATTTTCCGCATGGTTCTTATGGGAATTGTGGCGGTGGTTTTTGTTACCGCTTATTTTATGAATAGCACGCCCACACGAAAAGTGGCGGCCGACCCTAATCTCCCGAAGACTTTCGAATCTTTATCCCCCGAGGAGCAAAAGTTTATAGTGAATGCCTACAAAATGGCAAACTCTCTGTATGAGGCCGACGACGCGAAAGTCGAAAGTGCATTAAGTCAAATTGAGTCCATTCATAAAATTATTCCTAGCTATAAAGACTCCAAAACATTGGAAGTCAAATTTCGTCAGACGTTAGAGACTATCGAGCAGAAGCGTTTCGTCCAAGAGGAATTGAAACGTCAGGAAGAGAATCGTAAACAGGTCGAGACCATTATTTCCGACTGTACGGAAAAATATAAAGATTCTGTGGATCTCGACGGGGCTAAAGATTGTTTAAAGGTCGCGCAAGAGCTGGATCCCGAAAACACCGACGGCCAAGGTCTCATTGCGGGCATTGAGTCGCGCATCAGCCAGGCCCAGCTCGAGGAACAAAAACTTAAAGAGTATAACGAGGCCGTAGCTCGGGGCCGCGACATGTACTACAAAGCTCGAAACCTTCTTCAGAACAATGATTACCAGGAGGCTATGAACGCTTTCTCGTCTCATATGAACTCGAGCCTGCCAGATCCAGATAATCTTAAAAATGCGTCAAAGAGAAGTTTAGCTTCTATCGAAAAGCGCATCTCCTCGCAAAAAAATGGATTCATGGGCAAAGCCCGGTACAACTTGCAAATCGGAAACACCAAAGCCGCTATTCTCGCCGCCGAACAAGCACGGTTAGTGGATCCCTATGATTACGCCATCGCGAACTTTATCGAACAACACAAAAACGAACTTCAAAACCGTATGCGCACGGTTTATCAAAACAGTGTGATCGAAGAGCGCTTTGGGAACGTGGAACTGAGCAAGAATCTCTGGAAAGAAATCATCACGAAAGATGTTCCTAACGGCGAATACTATCATAAAGCGCGACGCAAGCTCCAGCAGTACGGGTTTCAGTAATGAACTTCCAAGAGCGCTCCTACGGTGGAAAACTTTTTAGACCTCGACCTGAGTTCCACATGGCGGAGAACTCCACGCTATTAATCATCGCGACGCCTTGGGGAAATCCTCAGGCGGCCACGGATTTTATCGAAACTGTTTCCACCCAACTCCGAGCCAGCAACGAAAGCAGTGATCAAAACGTCGTCTCCATGCAAATCGAGGGACTCAACGTCAGTGAAACTCTGCTGCGGAAAGCGATATTTAAAGCCCACGACAACGTTCTCGAAAAATTTAATGATCAAGTGCTCAGTGCCGGTGTGGAATTTATTTGTTTTCTAAAAAACGGACCCAACATCACGTGGTTTAAAGTGGGCGCCCCCTTCTTCTGCATTATTCGCGACAAAACCATCATGCCACTCAACCACCCTGTCGATTACTGCTTTGATTATTTAATTCCCGAACAACTTCCAGGGATCAATATCCCTCGCAAAGATCCTCTCCCCGAACCCCCCTTTGCACCGTTACCCAAGCATATGCTGGGGACTCACGAACAACTGCATGTTGAATCAGGAACTCTGCGTGTGTCCAAAGGGGATCGCTTTTTATTTATTAGCCGCAGCTATGTGCCAGGCTCACTCATAGCCATGGACGCCTCAAAAATCACCCTCGACTCCGCAACTCTGACTCTCGCCAAAGACAACGAAGACATGCCCTTCTGGATCGCCCTCGGGGAATACTAGCCACTTTTGCAGCCAGTCTCCATCAAAGTTAAAATCACGAATTAATAATGGATCACTCGGAGTTTGTTGAGTGTTCCCAAAAGCTCTGACATTTCGGCCAGCGGAAGACTGCTCGGTCCGTCGCAAAGAGCTTCGTCAGGACGAGGATGTGTTTCGATGAAGACTCCGTCGACTCCGATGGCCATCGCGGCTTTCGCCAATACTGGAATCATATTGGGACGACCACCGCTCGATGTTCCTGAAGATCCAGGAAGTTGTGTGGAGTGAGAGGCATCCATAATCACTGGGTATCCTAAGTTGCGCATTTCTACGAGTGAAGTCATATCGTTGATTAAGCGGTTGTAGCCAAAAGTGGTTCCGCGCTCGCAGAGAAGAATTTTGTTGTTGCCGGCTTCGGCGATTTTCTCGGCCACGGTCTTCATATCCCAAGGCGCTAGGAATTGCCCTTTTTTCACATGAATGACTTTTCCAGTTTTTGCGGCCGCCACCAAGAGATCAGTTTGGCGACAGAGGAACGCCGGGATTTGAATGACATCCGCCACTTCGGCCACCATGGGCATCTGAATGGTTTCGTGAACATCGGTGAGCACAGGCACATTGAGCTTCGCTTTGACTTTGCGTAAGATATCTAAGCCCTCTTTTTGGCCATGGCCGCGAAAACTTCCGCGACTCGTGCGATTCGCTTTATCGAAGGAGCATTTGAGAATCCACTGAACTTTATGCTCGGTGGTGATTTTTTTAAGCTCCTGCGCCACTTCCATCACCAAGCCTTCGTCTTCCGCAAGGTCAGGACCCGCAAAGAGGACCCAACTTTTGAGGTCGCCCCAAGTAAATTGAGTGCCGTTAAAATCAAAGGAAACTTTATTAGGTAGAGAAGTGTATTTGTAGGCCATTGACGGAAGGTAGCAGACTCCTCAATAGGCTGTCAAAGATCCTTCTCTGCGCTTAGGATGACACTTAAAGAGTTCCGTGGACCCGGTGAAAAACGGAACCTCGAAATGTTACACATCGCTTCCGCAAAAGGTACCGGGTACCTTTTGTTCCTTTTGTTGTTAGAGGAATTCGCCGGTGAGGGAAATTTTATAGCCTTCGACCTTTTTGCGGAGGGGGGCTTTTTCCGGGAGATTCAGATAAAGTTCGGCGTAGGACGGGCCGTAATACTTAAGAGTATTTATATCCCAGTTGAGCTCGTTAATCAGATTCGCGTAGGCCAGCTTTTTGTTGATGAGAAACGTTCTGAATTTGCGCATGAAATTCTTTTCCATCGCCACCGCCTCCTCGGAGTCCTCCATCGAATTTTCCCAATCGAGTAGACTTAAAAAAAGCTCGTCGGAGCAACGAGAATTTCCACGACCTTTGCGCTGAAAATTAAAATAGGTCTCGCAAGCGTTCGTTGTCGAATGACGGTTCTTATTTCCCATATTTTTGGAAGCGACATAATAAATGAGCGAGTCTTTATCACTTGTACGCATTAGATTTTGCCAGTTTTTTTTCCATACCATTTGATCATTGAGAATGGCCGTCGAAACTTCACTGCCGCGACCTTCGTTAATTTGGTCGCCCGACGCCGAGCCCTTGGAGTAGCGATTCCAGTGCACTTTTTGCAAAACGACGTAGAGATCAGGGATCTCGCGAGCGATGGTCTCTTTACTTTCGATCAATTCGGGCATTCGAAAATCGAGCCATTTAAAGTGCTGCGTTCCGATCTGTGTCGCACTCAGCGCGACGCTTTCGGTTCGATCCTCAATGGAATTATAAATTCGCAGTCTCTCGTAAGGGAAAATTAAATATTCATAGGTGCGGAGACTTAATACCGAAGGCCGCGAGAACCACCATGCTCCCCAATCCGAACGGACTTCGATATATTTGCGAGACTCCGCCGGCGCCAACCAGTCCTTCACGGAGGATTCGGTTTTAATTTGGGTCGCGATGAGCTGGTTTAACACGTGACCAATGTCCTCGAGGCTCATCAACTGATCCACCAATTCGGTGGAAGCGATCGGATCGGTTTTAGGTGTTTTTATAAAGACGGGAACATGGACATTCTCTCGGAACAAGTTCTCGCGCCACAAGACGCCTCGGCGAACCTGATCAGGGGCTCCGTTGAGGCCCAAGACAACCAGATAGGAGTTATCCCAGAGTTTTGCACTTTTAAGATCCTGAATAAAGGCGTGGAGGGACTCTCCCACCTCGAGCCGCTGAGCATTTAAAGTTTTTTCACGCTCACGACCCTCATCCGATTTGGTCGATAGAAATGGAAATTGCAAATCAGATACAAAAATGGTGATAAATTGGGACTCTTCTTTGTTTTGCTTGAGAGTTTGAACCGCCGTTTTAAAAAGCTGCTGAGCCGGGCGATACAGCCCTCCATCGGATAAAAATTCGTCATTAAAAATCTCAAATCCCTGAGCTAGCCCTGATTTCGCTAAAATCGGCGGTCCACCGCTCAAAAAGAGCGTCTGATAGCCTTGCTGCAGTGCTTGCTCCGCCACGGTTTGTATGTGAGGGGGTATAAACTGATTTCCGTTGTGGAAAACCCTGTGATCCTTGGAGGGTTTTCCTGATAAAAGGCTCGCCAAACTGCTTTGGGACAAGGTTGAGGGCGTGTAAACGTGAGTAAATCGCAATGAATCTTGGCAAAGTGTGGAAAATCCGTCGTTGTCGTCGGAGTCTTCGAGACAGGAGGCCATTTCGAAGCTCAAAGATTCGACCGCCACCACGATGACATGGGGTTTTTTTTGTAAATCCTGCTGCCAAAACTGACAACTCGTCAGAAGAGTCCCGCTGAGAAGTAAAATAGTGTTTCTGAGGGGCGCGAATCGTTGCATCATGTTTCTTTTATTTGCATTATTTACCACAGCCTTTATAACATACCTTTGCTCTACAAATACAAAGGAGTTAAACACCGTGTCTTTTCAAGGTTTATTCAATCTCGCACAAGGTTTCGCAGAAACAATCCTCTGGATCTTATTGTTCACCAGCGTCGTCAGCGTGGCTATGATCATCGAGCGATTCTTCTCTCTTTCTAAACTCACTCGCCAGAACCGCAAGTTCCGCGCTGAAGCGAAAGAGATCCTCATGACTCAAGATCTCAATAAGCTGGATGCTCTGGCTCAAGACGATTCGCTTCCGCAAAAAGCACTTCGTTACGGCTTAAAGCACACGAAAGCTCACGGCGATAAAGGTCTCGACGAAATGTTCAATAGTTTCGTGATGATCGAAAAACCAAAAATCGATAAATACTTAAACTTTTTGGCCACCGTCGGTTCCAACGCACCTTTCGTAGGTCTTCTTGGAACGGTCATGGGGATCATGAAGGCGTTCAACGATCTCGCACAAAACTCGGCTGCGGGTAACGAAGTCGTTATGTTAGGTATTGCGCACGCTCTTGTCGCTACGGCGATCGGTCTTTTCGTGGCTATTCCTGCGGTTATCGCCTTCAACTACTATCAGAAGATGGTTCGTGAAACTGTACAAACGATTGAAATTGCAAAAGAACTTTGTCTTTCCTACGCGAAAGTGAAGAAAGGATAATTTTATGGGCGCATCTCTCGGAGGTAATAACGACGAACCCATGGCAGATATTAATATCGTGCCGTTCGTCGATATCATTCTCGTGGTTCTGATCATCTTCATGGTGACAGCACCGCTAGTTATGAAGCCGGCCATTGACATCAACTTGCCACAGGCAAGTTCGGGTGAGGTCAAAGAACAAGAAAAAAATATGGAAGTGATGATCGCCGCCAATGGTGACATCTATCTTAACGGTAAGCCATCTTCGATGGACGAACTTAAGAACGAAGCTGGCAATGTTTCGATGAAGAAAGTGGACTCTGGAGCGATTCTTAACGCGGATAAAGCGGTCACTCTCGAGCGTCTGACAGAAGTGATCGACACGATCAAACTTGCTGGAATCAAGAAACTCGCCTTCCAAATTCAAAAGAAGTAATTCAAAATATGAGGCCGTCATCCTGTAGCGCAAAGCTACAGGACTCGACCCGACCCTGTGGAAATTTGGTCTCTCTTTGATCCTATAAACAATCCATTCGCCAATACCCTGGAACCAGCATTGCTATGTATTAAGGCAAGACTCACTGGGAGGGAATTATGCTTTCTGTACAAAAAGTCATTGGCTCTTACAAAAGTGCAATGAACAACAACACGCCTTCTCGCCGACCCACTAAGACGGAAGACACCTCTGCAAATAACTACAAAGACTCTTTTGAGAGTTTGCTTCGGGAAAAAATGCGAAAAAAGATGAAGACGGCTTAGTCTTCGTCTTTAAGAAAGTGGGGATTATCTTCCGGAAATGCCTCACTGGTAAATGCGAGATCCTTCGCCTCAAAGTAGACGCTGATGAAACTCACATAGGCATCTTGTTCGGTCTTAAACTGCTGCTTATTATTGGAGTCTCTTTTTTCCATTTCACAAAACAAACTAAAAGTATGCTTCTTATCCGGTCCATAGAAGTGAGACGCGACTCCTTTAAACTTACCCGTGACACGATCATAGATCGGCAAATGGTTACGATACTTGTAGATACGACCGACAGGATAATGAATTTCCGTGTCATCCGTGACAATCAGCGCCTGAGAGGTCAGTTCGCAAGATACATTTTTATATTTAAATGGAATATCGCGAGAGCCTTTCTCAAACACCACTCCTTTTTCTTTAGCGACGATCAAAGTAGAGCCGTCTCTAAACACCGGAGCGGAGATCTTAGGACCCTTATGGGGAATTTCCTCGTCCTTAGGTGCACTCGAGCAACTGACAACGACGAAAGACAAAGCGAGAACACTTAAAATTTTCATACATCTCCCCTAGGTTTCTTCGGCAAACTCTTCACGCCGACTAAATCTTGCCAATAAACTGTAGACCACCGGTACAACATACAATGTGAGCAGAGTCGAAACAAAAACGCCTCCGATAACGGCCACTGCCATTGGACGACGGGATTCGGCGCCGGCGCCTAAACTCAGGGCTGCCGGAAGAGCACCGGCAATCGTAGCAATCGAAGTCATAAGAATGGGTCGGAGACGACTAGGACACGCTTCAATCAAGGCATCAAAAACCGGAAGCTTGTCTTCATCGCGACGCTGGTTTGTAAAGTCCACAAGCAAGATGGAGTTCTTCTTCACGATCCCCATTAATAAAATCAAACCGATAATACTGAAAAGATTTAGAGATTGATCCGTGATGAGCAAGGCCACAAACGCTCCGGAAAAACTAAAGGGGAGCGCCACAAAGACCGTCACCGGATCAATAAAACTATTAAACTGCGAGGCTAAGATCATATAAGCCACCACAAAACCAAGGACCATAGCGAACATTAGACTCATAAAACTCTGCATCATCTCTTCGGCGGATCCACTCAATTGAAACTTGTAACCTTCTGGAAGTAAATTTCGCGCAACTTTTTCGGCCTGATCGAGAGCCTGTTGCTGACTTAAGCCGGTGCCGGGATTTCCGTAAATGCTAATCGCTCTCTCACGATTTTTGCGCGAAATCGTCGAGGCCACTGGTTCCTCCTTCGTCGATACGACCTGCGAAAGCGGAACCAATTCTCCTCGGTTGTTGCGGACGAAAAGTTCCTTCACTCGCTCTCCCGGGTTACGATCTTCTTCGTCCAGTTTCACTCGAATATCGTAACGGTGCCCGCCCTTTTCGTAGGTGCCGGCAATGGCTCCACCGATAGCCGCATTGATCACGGCGCCTAATTTTAGAACTTCCACTCCCCGGTCGGCCGCTTTTTGTCGATCGGGATAGATTCGCAATTCTGGAGCTCCCGCTAAAAGATCCGAGTCTGCATCGTTGAGGATTTTCTTTTCTTTAAGTTCGGCCACGATTTTTTCGGAGATTTTTGAAAGCTCCGACCAATCCGGTCCCTGAATCGTAAACTCGATGGGGAATCCACTGCCTCCACCGCCGCCAAAGCCCTGAGTGGATGGATCCTGCACTTGTGGCTTTGCTTCGGGAATGGATTTATTGAGCGCTTCGCGAGTGACTTCAATCAATTCTTGCTGAGTCAGCTCTTTCCCTTTTACAGAGTCTATCCCGCGCTGTCCGCGAGGTTTTAAATCAATAAAAATAATGGCCGAGTTCGTTTCACCCCCCGTAAATCCACCGGCAGCAATAAATGTGGAGAGGACCTCAGTGCGAGTGGCAAGAAATTCCTCGACCTTCATGACTTTCTCTTTCGTCAGAGAAATTCCGGAGCCAGGAGGATTTTTAAGTTGGATCATCATGAAGCCTTGATCTTGAGGCGGCTGAAATTCTCCCCGCAACAGGGCGACCGAGGCGAAACTCAAAATAAAGAACACCAGCGAGACAGCGAGTACAGTCCATCGATGATTTAAAGTCCACTTTAGACTTTTTTGATAGTTGACCCGCAATTTTTCATAGGACGTTTCGAAAAACTTTCCAAAGCGAGAAGTTCTTTCGTGCGATCCGGAAAACTGCGCGGCCCGCATCGGAGTGAGCGTGAGGGCCTCGAGCAGAGAAATCATCACTGCCGCGCTCATCGTCACACCAAATTGGTACAAGAACGCACCGATGATCCCTTCCATAAAAGCGATCGGCAAAAAAATGGCGACGAGGGAAATCGAGGCCGCCACCGCCGCGAAAGTAATTTCCCGTGCTCCCACCAATGCGGCTTGCTTGCGACTCTTCCCCATTTCGAAGTGGCGCGTGATGTTCTCTAAAACCATGATTGCGTCATCAATGACGATCCCAATCGCCAAGCTCAGTCCGAGAAGGGTAAAAATATTCAGCGTGAATCCCGAAAAATAGAGAATGATAAAGCTACCCAAAACCGACGTGGGAATGGCTAAAAGCACGTTGAGTGTCGAGGACCAAGATCCAATAAAAATCCAACACACTAAAGAAGTTAATAGCGCCGCAAGAATCAAGGTAAGAATCAACTCGTGAACGGCCTCTTCCACAAATTTAGTTCCATCAAAGTTCACCAATGCGGTCGTTCCCTCGGGCATCGTTTTTTGAATTTTGTCGACTCGAGCTCTCACCGCTTGGGCCACCGACACCGCGTTGGAACCGCGCTGCTTCACCACTCCTAAACCGACGGCGGCTTTTCCATTGACGCGAGCAAACTGAGTGATATCCACAGTTCCTTCTTCGACCCGAGCAATTTTGCCGAGAGGAATGGGATTGTAGTTGGGCATGCCCCCACGCGTATTCATAAGGATCTTTTTAAAGTCGTCCACAGACTTTTCCTCACCCATGGTGCGAAGACTGTATTCTTTTTTATCAAACTCGGCCCGACCTGACGGCCGCTCACGATGTTCGTTTTGAATGGTCGCCACCACATCCGAGACCGAAAACGCATATTGCTGAAGGGTTTTATTATCCACCCAAATCCGTAAATTCGGCTCGAGATAGCCTGGCATCCATAAACTTCCCACTCCCGGCACCGTGGTTAACTGATCGCGAATTTCGTTTTTGACGAACAGCATGAGTTCTTGGGGGGACATCTTGTCGCTGGAGACCGACAACCACATGATCGGAAAATCTTCCGGATTGATTTTCATCAACGAAATCGGCTCCACTCCGTTCGGAAGCGCCTCTTGCACCTGGGCGATCTTGGCCTGAACATCCTGAAAGGCAAGGTCCACATCCCGATCTAAGGAAAACTCGATGGTGACCTCGGCCACACCCACACGAACTTTCGAGGTGACGTTTTTAACACCTTGAATACTAATCACTGCGTCTTCGAGGGGATCGATGACATCAGCTTCCATTACCTCTGGAGCCGCACCCTCATAGCGTACGCCCAGCGAGATAAATGGAAAATCCACATCAGGCATTTCGCTCACACCCATGCGATTGAAACTGATCGCACCGAAAACGATGAGACCAAACATGAGCATCCACGCAAATACAGGCTTTTTGATCGATAAATCCGAAAGCGTCATTCTTTCACCTCAGTTGGCACAATGTAAGACGCCGCTTCGAGATTGATCAGATCAATCTGAGCAGCGTATCGAGCCTGATCGTAAGTTCGGCGGGCATTTAAATACTCGGTCATTGCCACTTGAGAGGTGATCGAATTGACCAAACGATTGCGAAACTCTCTCTGAAACGTCTTGTAGTTTTTTTCGGCCAAGGCCATGGTCTTCTCGAGCGCCGCCACTTGATTCATACGAACTTTTAAACTTTCATGAAGTGATCGAATCTGCTGAATGGCAAGACGTCGAAGTCGGGCCAGCTCTAAATCTTCCACGCGTTACTTTGAGGCGGCTTCGCGAACTTTGGCTTGCCGAGCGCCCCCTTCAAACAGCGGGAGCCTTAAGCGAAACTCCTCATCCCAACGAATGTCCTCAAGGAAAGCCACTGGTCGCTTCAAGTGGTAATTCCCAACTGCATCAACTGTGGGCCAGTACCCAGAGCGAGCGATACGAATTTCTTCTTCCGCCATTTTTACTTTTTGAATGGCGCTTAAAATATCAGGTCGCTCTTCCACGCGAGCGGTGTAATCCTCTATTCCTCTCACGATTAAAGTTTTTTTATCTTCTCTCTTGGTTTCGTCTTCGAGAACCGTGTCGTTGGCAAGTCCTGTCAAAAACGAGAATAGCTCTCGCGCTGAAGCCAACTGTCCACTGACAAGCTGGACGGTCGCTTCTAGGGATGCGCGAGTCGATTGGGCGGCCAGAAGTTCCGTCACGTTAGACTCTCCCCGACGAGCTCGAATTTGGAAATCATTCACACGCTGATTAAAAAGCTCGAGTTGTTCCTTCAAATTTCGAATGTCCTGCTCGAGATAAAGAATGTTGTAATAGTTCGAGGCGATGTCTTGATACAAAATCACCCGAGTGTTTTCTTTATTAAATTCCTGAGACTCTAAATTTCGACGCCGCTGGCGATAGGCCGCGAACTCACCTAAACCCCGAAATATCGGCTGCTCGAGAGTTAAACGAGCCGAGTCTTGCGACGCCGGAGAAAATGATCGTGCAAAAGGATCTGTAGGTTGATCCTGTCGAAAGTGCGAAGCGTTTGCAGAAATGTTCGGAAGAATCGCTCCGCGAGCTTGGTCGATCTGTTCTTCGGCCTGACTCACTCCCTCCTGACGTTGAGCTAAGAGTTCACTCTTTTGAAGAGTCGCCCGTAATGCTTCTTTGAAGTTAATAGCAGACGCAGGCGATCCTAAAAGGAGGCCCCCCAGAAGGAGAGAAGAATTAAAAATTTTCGATTTCATAGCACCTGTAAATTATACGAAGCCCTGATTGATACCAGGGCTTATGCTATGCAGAATAAAAAGAGATGGGAGACTACAAACCGGCGCAGGAATTGGAAACTTCTTGGAGTTCACTGAGCGTATCGCAACCGAAGGTACTCAGTTTATTGCAAACCGATTCCAGACACGCCGGATCCACCGCAGGTTTACAAACTGTTTTTTGAACTGCTGAGAGCTCGCTCACAGTATCACAACCAAACTGCCCTAGCTTTTGACAAGCGATCTCAACGCATTGACCATTCGCCTGACCTTTGCACATCACAGCCACTTCCGTCACTTCACTGATCGTATCACAGCCGAACTGACCTAATTTAGTGCAAGAGGCTTCCACACAGTCGCCATCGACATTCCCCTTACAGATATTGGCGACTTGAGAGATTTCGCTTTGAGTGTCGCAACCAAATTGACCCAGTTTTGTACAAACACTATCAATACAAGATCCAGACGCCCCCTCGGGAGGACAGTTGGGATGAGCATGTTTTGTTGAGAAGAGATCCTGCGCAGAGCCCTTCATCTGACTCATTTTGTGTTTCATGATTTGCTGATCAACGAGAAACTGATCCGCCAACTGCTGAATGTTTGAATTGGATTTAGAAAACGCGACCGATACACCTACAGTCATCATGACGACTAACGATAAAATCATTTTTTTGTTCATGGATCCCCCTTTGAGTTCTTAATATAAGGGTTACTCCTGAGCAAAAAAGAGATCAAGAGAATCTCAATGAAGCCTCCAAAATAGAGCGCCCCACATCTCGGTCATTTATGCACGTGGCCAACTTGCTAATCCCTCGCATTTTTAAGGTTTTACAAGTTTACTTGAGAACGAATATGCAATCGCTTCTCCAGCTCGTTTTAATCACCTGCGGCTTACTCTTCGCCGAAATCCACATGAGTGTCCTCTCCAATTATTGCTATTCAGATTACGTTAATTTTTTATCACCCATCGCAATCTTTGGCGGACTCGCCGTGGGTAATCTTGTGGGTCTCCACCCGCAAATATTTAAGCTTTCTCTCCGCTCGCAATGCTGGATCGTTTTCTTTCTACAAGCGATCACCTATCTCGGGCTCAAGTATGTCCCCCACTACCAAGTATGGCTGGCGTTACCTTTTATTGGCTACGGCGTACTAATGACGTACTTGTTCTCAAAGTATTCACTCAAAGAACTTATAATAAGTCTGGGAATTTCTGGAATTATCGTCTCGCTGAGTTACAAATGGCTTTTAGAAATTTATGCCGACACATCACCACTAGCAACTCTTCTTTTCCCGGTCTTAGCCGGGATTCTTGCTGATCGCCAGAATAAAATTTTTCATTGGATTCCCCATGGTGTTTTTATATTTATAATCTTGGGAATATTAAATTGGGACGTCCATCATCCACCCTCTATCATTAAAAAAAGATTCAAAGACGATGAGTTCTCGGTGGTGGTTAGCGAAAAAAAAGTGAATCCTCTATTTATTACCGAACTTTTTAAACGGCAGATCGGCCAGTATATATTTACGATCAACGGTAGTCGCTTTGGTTTGATTCCTGATTACGAAGAAACCCATTCTCGTTTGACAACGAAACAATTTAATCGACCTTATGACTTGCCTTATCTATTTACCCAGCCCGAGCGCGTCCTCGTTGTCGGCTCGGCGGAAGGTCGCAATGTGATCTCGGCACTGGCCAACGGAGTGAAAGACATTTGGGCACTAGATATTAACCCTGATGTATTTGAACTTTTTAGAACGTCGCTCCCCGACGTCGGCCATCTCATTTACTTTCGACCGGAAGTCCAAATCGTCGTCGCCGAGGGCCGCTATTTTCTCGAACAGTGCCCGAGACGGTTTGATCTGATCACATTGCAGGGAGTACAAACTGGCTCTGCCGCGTCGACAACCTCGCCAGTGCTGATAGAGTCATTTCTGTTTACGCGGGAGGCGGTGAAAGCGGCTTGGGATTGTCTCACAGATGAAGGCCTCATCATGTACGATGAATATACCGGAAAGGGATTCAACTATTTGCCACAGATCATTGCTCAGCAAGCCAAAGACACTCTCAACTTGCCTGAAGAGCAAATTCTTTTATTAAGTTATAGCCATTCGGAAAGTGATCCGACATCACGAGCTGGAGAAATTAAAAATAGAAGCTCAGTTTTCATCAGTAAAAAGCCCCTGAGTGTCAGTGATGAGTCTAAGTCGCTGCTGGCAAAGAATGGTGTTTCGATCGAAGCGATGAACCCGCTTCATCATGAAAGTTTGACAGACAATAATCCTCACTTTCGAGTCAAACGCTCGGTACTTGATCAACTCTCCTCTATATCGATGGTCTGTTTATTTCTTCTACTCGTATTAATTTATAAAACCACACCTTTTCTGGGAGCAGCGGAATCCATATGGTTGAGTTTGACAGGCATCGCTTACATGATGTTTGTTTTTGGGCTCAGCGGACCCTTTTCGCTTTGGCTCGGTCATCCTGGCCGAGTCACCCCCGTACTTTACATCACATTGTATGCGATGAGTTTGGTCAGTGGACTTTGGGTGTTAAAATCTAAAAAAAGAACTGGAGCGCTTCTTACGATGTTCTTTTCGGTGAGTGTTACGGTTTGGGCGTTGCTTTATCATTATTGGTCGACCGGTCTTCTCAACATTCCGTCCATGGAACTGAGAATTATTCTATGTATTATGATCGCCTCTCTTTTCGCTTTTACTGCTGAAATCCCTTACATTCTAGGACTCAGAGTGTTCGAAAATAAGACTCGATCCTGGGCCAACGCTTTGGAGCACGTTGGAAATCTCGCCGCGATACCGCTGTCCATATGGATTCAAGTGAAGTGGGGATCTCAGGCCCTACTACTCACATCGAGTGTTCTATTTTTAGTGGTCGGGTTTATTCTTCTGACGAGCTCAAAAAAAATCGCCCAGTAACCCTATCGAGAATAATCTGCTTAAAGTCGTCTCTCGCAGATGCGGTGGGCTTGATTTTTTTTACAGAGGTGACCTGCGAGGGTTGAAAGCCGCAAGGAAGAATTCCTTGGAAGGCCTGCGGATCATCATCAAAATTAAGAGCTAAGCCATGAGAGACAATCCACTTACGAACCGCAATCCCGATGGCGGCGATCTTTTGTGATCCAATCCAAACTCCGGTGGCTTCCTGTTCATTGGATTCGCCCACTTGTTTTTGCACCGAATGTCCTTGCGAAGTGATACCGATATCTTGAAGCGCATCGACGACGGCCAGTTCCAGTTCTCTAAAAAAACCGTGAAGGTCCCTGGGTTTTATTTTTTTTGCCACGCCCTCGGCCACAGAAATTAAAGGATAGAAGACGATTTGGCTGGGACCATGGTACGTGGCTCGCCCACCGCGATTGACTTCGATGGTGTCCCCCGTCCAGCCCGCGAGATCTCCGGGCTGAGTGCCTCGGCCAAGGGTCACGATCGCGGGGTGGGAGCAAAAGACGAGAGTTTCTAGTCTTTCCCCAGAGCTGATCTCATCCACATATTTTTTTTGAAGTTCAAAAGCTTCTCGGTAAGGAATAAGCCCCCAATCCTCGAGGGCCACTTTTCCATTGAGAAACTTGGGGAGCTTTAAACTCAAGCTTTACCTGACAGATGCGTGTTGGGAGCCGGAGTCTTTAACGGCTTTTGAATGATATGAATGGCGTGGCCTAAAGCGGCCTCTGCCGCCTCCATCATCGCTTCTCCTAATGTTGGATGAGGATGAATCGTCAGAGCCATATCTTGCAAGCGCGCGCCCATTTCGATGGCCAGAGCCGCTTCGCTGATCAAGTTGCTCGCCTCTGGTCCAACGATGTGAACACCGAGAACAATGTCATTTTTCGCATCTGCGATAATTTTAATAAAACCATCGGTCTCCATGAGAGACACTGCGCGCCCGTTAGCACCAAAGGGGAACTTTCCAATTTTAAGCTGAGTATAACCTTTGGCTTTGCATTCGTCTTCGGTCCAACCTGCAGAGGCGATCTCTGGGCTGGTGAAGATCACGGCCGGAACGGTTTTCGCGTCGTAAGCTCGGTTCTGACCCGAGATAATTTCCGCAACCATAACTCCCTCGTGACTCGCCTTGTGGGCCAACATGGGCTGGCCACAGATGTCACCAATGGCAAATATATTCGGAAGATTGGTTTTACGTTGAGCGTTCACTTTGATAAATCCACGCTCATCCATTTGCAGACCGATACCCTTCAGATTCATCTGATCTGAATTGGGTTTACGTCCCACGGTCACGAGAATTTTATCAACGAGGAGAGTTTCCTCTTTTTCGGTCTTTTTCACTTTCAGTTCGAGCTGTTTGCCTTTTTTGACGTAGCCCAATGCCTTCGCATTCAGATGCACGGTCACGCCATCTTTTTTAAGCTTACGAGCCACAACCTGAACACACTCAGGATCGACCACGCCTTTAAGTAAACCGTCCATCGCTTCGAAAACATCAACTTTGGTTCCGAGTTTACGAAGATAAGACCCAATCTCAAGACCAATGTATCCACCACCGATCACCGCAACCGAGCCCGGAAGTTTATCCATAGCGAGCGCGCCCGTAGAAGACATTACGGTCTCTTCATCAAAAGCAAATCCAGGAATTTCAATCGGACGAGATCCCGTTGCGATAATATAATTTTTAGCCGTAATTGTTTGGGACCCCGATTTCGCCTTCACCTCGAGAGTCTTAGCATCCTTAAAAGAAGCCTCTCCCGAAATCACCTCGACCGAATTCCCCTTGAGAAGCTGAGCCACACCGCCCGACATTTTATCACAAACCGACTGCTTCCAACCCACGAGCTGCTTCATATCCACAGAAACATCGCCAGTAAATTTAAGCCCCATGGTCGGAGCATCATGCTGCATGCGATGAAGAAAGTGAGCCGCCGAAATCATCGCCTTCGAAGGAATACATCCCACATTCAAGCAAACTCCACCCAACTTCTCACGCTCGATCACCACAGTTTTAAAACCCAGCTGAGCCGCACGAATCGCCGCCACATAACCACCAGGCCCCGCCCCAATCACACAAACATCAAATTGACTCATAAAAATTCTCCTCAAACTTTAACGTACAGCACTCCGGTTTTTGAAGAGCGTTTCTTTTCGGACACTCTCACCGCTCAAACAAGCCGCAGGAAGCGGAACTCGGGTTCGAGCGTCCGAAAAGAAACGCTCTTCAAAAAGCCAAATTACTTAAATTAGATCCATCATTAGTATTCCGGGATTTTCAATTCGCTTAATGAAAGCGGCTAGGAATTTTGCGGCTTCGGCGCCGTCGATGAGACGGTGATCACAAGTTACCGTAAAGTTCATAAATTTTGCGACTTCTAAATTGCCGTCTTTAACGTAGGGGCGCTCTTGGATTTTGTACATCCCAAAAATCGCAACTTCCGGGTGATTAATGATCGGGGTTGCGTAAGTTCCACCGACGCTTCCGATATTCGTGATGGTGAAAGTTGCGCCTTTCATTTCTTCCATCTTGAGCTTGCCATCGCGGGCGCGTTTACCAAGGTCCATGATCTCGGCACTCAATTGAGTGATGGTTTTACGATCGGCATCTTTAATCACGGGAACCAAGAGACCGTTGGGAGTATCGGCAGCAAAACCGATGTTGTAGTATTTTTTGTGAACGATTTCTTGAGCGGCATCGTCAATTGAGCAATTGAATTTAGGAAATTCGCGAATCGTTGCAATGAGCGCCTTCATCACGAAAGGCATGTAAGTGATTTTTACACCTCTTTGCTCGGCCGCGGATTTAAGTTCTTCGCGCATAGTAACGAGAGCGGTCACGTTGGCCTCATCCATCAATGTAAAGTGAGGAATAACGTGTTTTGCCATCTGCATGTTTTCGGCGATCTTTTTGCGAATCCCACGAAGAGGCTCACGCTCTTCCTTCCCCTGTTGGCTTTCGAACGACGGAGTGTAACCGATTTTGGGAGGGGCATAAGTTCCTACAGCACCACCGGCGGTGGCTCCTTGATGCTTCATCACATCATCGCGAGTCACGCGGCCTGCGAGCCCACTTCCTTGCATATTATTTATATCGACATTCATCTCACGCGCTAAACGACGAGTGGAGGGAGTGGCTAAAACATTCTCGTTCATCGGAGGAGGCGATACTTGTTGCGGCTGCACTGAAGGAGCGGGAGCTGCAGTCATCGCTGCGGGCCGCTGTTGCGGCGCTGGAGCCGCAGGCTGTTTCGTGGGAGCGGCGGCCGCTTTGGGGGCCTCCGTCTGCGCTTCCGCTTTTTTTGCGGCGGGAGCACCGGCGCCATCAAGGCTCATAAACGATGCGCCTACTTTGATCACATCGCCCTCTTTAAACTTAAGCTCTTTCACCGTACCGGCGGCAGGAGATGGAACTTCAACAGTGGCTTTGTCGGTCATCAACTCAACAAGAGGTTGATCGACTTGGACGTTGTCGCCCACTTTTACGAGCCAGCGAACCAATTCACCCTCGGTTACGCCTTCGCCAATTTCTGGTAGTTGAACTTCTTTAGACATGTTTATTCTCCCCTTGAACAGGTTTTGCGAGTCTTTGTTTTTCAATGACACCTTTAATAAAATATTCTCCGGCTTTGTACGAGCTTCGCACTAGAGGCCCACTGGCACAATACATAAATCCCATGGAAAGAGCTTTTTCTTCCCAAAATTTAAATTTTTCGGGAGTGATAAATTCGATCACTTTGAGATGGCGTTTCGTGGGCTGAAGGTACTGTCCAAACGTGACAACATCACAGCCAACGGCCCGCAAATCGTGCAGAGCCTGGATCACTTCTTCGTCGGTCTCTCCGAGGCCCATCATGACCGAAGTTTTTGTATAGCGAGTGGGGTCCACTTCTTTCACCCACTTTAAAACATCCAGCGACTGACGATACTTCGCTCGCGGATCACGCACTTTGGGTGTGAGGCGCTCAACAGTTTCGATATTGTGAGCAAAGACATCCGGCTTGGATTCTGTGAGTTGCTTCACGAGCTCAAAGTTTCCGCGGAAGTCCGGAGTTAAAACTTCGACAATCAGTTTCGGATCGTTTTCTTTAATAGTTCGAATTGTGCGCGCAAAGTGATCGGTCCCCTGATCAGCAAGGTCATCACGATTCACGCTGGTGATCACTACGTACTCTAAGCCCATTTGCGCGATCGCCCAGCCGACTTTTTCTGGCTCTTCGTTGTCAATTTTTCCGCGAGGGTTTCCCGTTTTGACCGCACAGAAGCGGCACCCGCGAGTGCAAACCTCACCCATCAGCATGAAAGTGGCTGTCCCGCCCGACCAACACTCACCAATGTTCGGGCACTTGGCCTCTTGGCAAACCGTTGCGAGCTTCAATTCTCCGAGCATCGCTTTGATGCGCGTGTAATTTTCTCCGCTGGGGGCCTTCACTTTCAGCCAAGTGGGCTTCGGAACAAGTTTAGGAGTTGGCGTTGCCACTGGAGCCGAATCGACCGGAGTGACTTCCACCGCAGGAGTAGGTTTTTGAGCTGGTATTGTCATCCCAACTTCATAGCAGAAGATCCCCCCTCTGTCCCCTGAACCTCGAGGGAGAATCCCTCTTTAATGCTGCGCGTATAAGGCCATTCACCCTGAAAGGATCGGCGGACCTCTTTCTTTTTTACGGGAGGGGTTACATACTGGAGATCATCATGGGTCAAGAGAATCAAATACTCCAATTAGTGTCTCCTCGCACGGCTCCCTTCAAAGAGCCCGTCCGCGTCAGTTGGAAGCTCGACGGGCGATTTTTGCTGGTCAAGTTCAACGTCACCATCCCCGTGCAGTTGGCCAAAAAAGTTTACGGCCCTGGAGATTATCCCTACGAATTTGATGTGGTCGAAGTCTTCATTCACGTGAATGGGTCCAAAGAGGGGAACCTTCCTTACTACGAATTCGAAGTGACTCCCTACAATCAAACTTTGGAAGTCAAAATCAGTGATCTTGCCAAGCCCTTCGAGCTCGGGATCACGACGGGAACAGAAACCTCTGCTAAAGAAACTCCACAGGGCTGGACCGGCGAATTTAAGATTCCCTTGGACAAACTCGGATGGAATGGAAACCCCAAGGACATTCGCGGAAACTTTTTTGGCATCTTCGGAAATTCCCCGCGCACGTATTGGAGTTTGTATCTCGCACCCCAAGAAGTAGCGGCGTTTCATAAGCCTGATTTTTTTCGGCCTCTGTTTTAATTTTTTTTGAGCTTATTTTGGAAAAAGCTTTTTGCTCCAAAAAATTAAGAGGAAAACCAGCAGCGCGAGGCCAATGGTGGCTAAAGCCAATTGAAATAAGAGAACTCCGCTGATTCCCTTGTTCGAAATCCAGTTTTTCACCCACGGAATTTGAGAACGATAAAACTTGAGTCTCTTCTGAGGAACCCCTTCCTTCTCGAGTCCATACTTTAGCGCGAGCTCCAACACATCGTAAGCGCTTTCCAGATCATATTTCAGCGCTACAATGTTCGAGAGATCGTAAAGGAGATCGCCCGTGATCGGATCTTTAGGTGGGATGAGAAACATGCGCTCACGCAATTGATAGACCAAAGCGCGTTCCGCATTGTCCATCTGTCGCATCGAAATCCCTTGCGGAATGACCGGCTTTCCCTCGCTGCCAAAGTCAAAGCCCAGAATAGAATTTTTCTTGAGCCAATTCGGGTCGGATTTTAAAGTGATTTTCGCTTTTAAAACTTCCAGATGTAACCATTCGGTTCCCTCGTGAGCCTGCCGCTGGAGCACCAAACTTTTTTTAATCCACTCAAAAGCTTTTTCGTCCTCACCCGAAAGCTCATACGCCGTTCCTAGGTTGGCGGCGATATTCAACTCGCCACCGTGAGCATCCACGATGGGCTCGAGCAGCTGAATGGCCTCGCGAAATTTATTTTGATAAATGTAAATCGAAGCCAATTCCGCTTCGTTCTTCCAGCGCTCGGCTTCCGTCGCTGAAGCAAGAGCCGCCTGTGCTGCGGATTCGGCTTGAAACAGATTTAACGATTCCGCCCTACTATTAATCTTGACACAAATTTCTCTTCCCGGTGAAGACGTGACATTGGGGACCCTTTCGCCACTGAGCGTAGTATATGTGGAGTGAGTGTTGAAACAAGCGTGGGACACATTAAAACTCAACAAAACAAATATTATTAAATTCATGCCCCAAGGATAAAAATGGATATTACTAATGTCAAACACGCAGAACTTTGATATGGATTGAGCATGTTTTTAATATCATTGATTGCTCTATCTATTCATGCTGCTGAGACAAAAATTCCTGAGAGTTTTGTCGATATCACCTCCATCAATCCCCAAATCCAGGTCGAACTTCGTTACAATTCCGAATGGAATTTTATCGGTCGCCGCATCGCTGGCTACAAGGCGAACAAATGTTTTCTTAAAAAAGCCACGGCGGACGCACTCTCTCTCGTGCAAAAAGATGTGGAAAAAAAGGGGATGTCTCTCCTCATCTTCGACTGCTATCGTCCCCAACAGGCCGTTAACGATTTTTTAGAATGGGCTAAAAACGACGATCAAAAGATGAAAGTCTTTTTCTACCCTGATGTTGAAAAGTCTAAGCTGGTGAAAGATGGATATATCTCCAATCAATCCAGTCATAGCCGAGGAAATACGGTGGATCTCACACTGATAAAAAATGATGTCAAACTCGTCCCTCAAAAAGATCAACTCAAGTATCAAGAGGATCGACTGGATTGCCGCCAATCCGTCAATATCGAAGCGAAGGGTCAGCTCAACATGGGCACGACCTATGATTGTTTTACTCCGATGTCGAACACGATGAATGGTTTTATCGCTGTCAAAGCGCAAGACAATCGCGCCCTCCTTAAAAAAGCGATGACCCGCAGGGGCTTTATCAATTACGCCAAGGAGTGGTGGCACTACACCCTTCGCAACGAATCTCCCCAAGATAAACCTTTTGATTTTGTCATTGAATAAATATGAAGTTTGAAACACCCCTCATCAAAGCTAAATTTCTCAAACGCTATAAACGTTTTTTTGCCGATATCGAAATTAACGGTAAGGTCGAAGTGGCTCATGTGGCCAATACCGGAAGCCTTAGAGGCTGTCTGGACGAGGGCTCCCACTGCCTTGTATCTCCCGCGAAAGATCCCAATCGTAAACTCCGCTACAGTCTCGAAATGATTAAAACTCCGTCCACGTGGGTGGGTGTGAATACCAGCCTTCCCAACAAACTCGTTTACGAACTTTGGCAAAGCGGAACTTATGCGCCTTGGAACACGTTTGATCGCGGACAGATGGAGGTTAAAATCAATAAAGAGACTCGTTTGGATATGGCGCTCTGGAAGAGTGAAGACTTCCCTCAAGATAAGCTCGATTGGAAAAAGGTAAAACCACCTCTCCACTTTATCGAAATCAAAAATGTCACTTTAGCCGAAAATAAAATTGCACAATTCCCAGACTCCGTCACCGAGCGAGGACAAAAGCATTTGAGCGAACTGATAGATCTTATGGATAAAGGCTACAGCTGCGAGATCGTTTTTTTAGTGCAAAGAAGCGATTGTGATTTCTTTTCGCCAGCGGACGCCATTGACAAAAAATATGGTGAGCTTTTGCGTGAGGCAAAAAAAAGAGGCGTTCTGATAACGCCTCTTTCCTGCGAGCTATCCTCAACGGAGATCAGACCTTTAGCGGTCCCACTCCCGTTAAAGTTTTAGCCTTTTCTCTTTAACCATTCGTCGATGATTTTTTTGAACTCAGGTAGTGGGTATGCACCTTTGAGAGTGACACCGTTCACGAGGTAACCTGGAGTTCCTTCGATACCGTTCTCTTGAGCTTCCTGCATATCTGCATTGATGCGAGTTTTGATCGCGTCAGCTTGATCTTTAAGATCTTTAGCTAAACGACCCATATCGGCCTTCGCTTCTTTCGCTAAAGCTTGATAAAGCTTTTCCGCATCTTTGTCAGAACCATAGGTCTCATTTTGACGTCCGAAGACGAGCTTCTTAAATTCGAAAGCTTTATTGGGATCTTGCATACCGATAGCTTCGAAATACTCAGACCCGCGGCGAGCATTCGGGTGCTTCCCTTCTAAAGGAAGGTGCTTAAAGATAAGGCGAACTTTATCACCATACTCTTTAAAAACTTCGTCTACGGTGTTTGAACCCTGACGGCAGAATGGGCACTGGAAATCAGAGTACTCTACGATCGTGATCACTGCGTCTTTATTCCCTTTAATAGGACGACCAGCATCCACGGCGAACTTCTTAGGAGTTTCGAATTCCTTTTTACGCTCTTCTTCCTCGGCTTTGCGAGAATTCTCATAATCGGATTTTTGCGCTTCTTGAGCGGCCTCACGCAAAGTGGCCATAAACTTAGCTGGATCTTTTTTGATCGCTTTGTAAATGATCTCGGGATTGTCTTCGATGGTTTTTTCGATAAGCTTTGAGCAACCAGCACTGGAAAGTACTAAACCACACAAAGCGAAAAGTTTAACTAACTTCAAGGTCTTCCTCCATGTTGAAATTCAACGTCTTTTTATCCTAGTGGAGCGACCATGGCTTGTCCAATTCAAAAATGATCACGCACACTTGAGATTATTGACCTGGTCGCCGAACGCCCGCACAATAGACACTAAGCGAGGTAATTATGAACAAGTTTTTGGTGATCAGTTTGTTATTTATTGGCCAATGGGTCCCTCAATTCGCAACGGCCCAGATCGAATTTCACTCCGATCGGATCAAAACTATGAGTGTTGAAGAGCTTCAGCAAATCGTGACACGCAATATGCGTAAACTCGAGGACGACGACGAAGGCGTTAAACTGGTGGTGAAACAATCTCTAGAACTGGTCCTAGCGCAGCCCGACCAAAGTCGCGTGTCATCCGACATTTTTTCCCAGCTCAGGAATTTATCACGCGGTGAGAAGAACTTTTTAGACGCCCTCGAGGAAATTATCGATGAAGGACTTACGAGTTTAAAGAAAACCGGAAAAAATAAAGATCTTCTGAGAGAACAAAACACCTACCTCTATATATTGAACAATATGTTAGCAGAGTTGAAGGGATCTAAAGATGTTGAGGAGTACAAGCGCCTCATCCTTAAAATTCGCGACGCCGAAATCGATATCTCCGATTCTTTAATCTCATACCGCTTACTTAATAGTATGGCGCAGGCCGAAAACCCATCGACGTATGCAAATACGATCTTTGAAAAAAAGAAGCCCTGGTGGAAATTCTGGTAAAAACCTAAAACCGGTATTCCGAATACAGCTCACCATATTCAGAATACCGGTATTTTTTTGCCCTCTTGACATATCCCTGCGGGGTATATACATTCAGCCCATGACACTTTGGCTCGCTCTATTTTTACTTTTTCCCCTCTCCCACGCCCATCCGGTCACCTATGAAGATGGCGTGATGGTCAAATCTATGTTTCGCGACGACATGAGCGAAAGTTCTCTGACTTACTCTTTCCATCGAATCATGGCCGCAGGCCTGGAAGTGGACACTCTTAATTTAAATGGCGTGGATACCACCTGGATGTTGAGCGAACTGAATCTGCGTCCTTTACGAATTAACACCGAAGACTCTCAAACAAATATTTATTTACTGACGGCGGCGGGCGGTTACCGCGATCGACAGGATTCGGACTGGGCCGGAAAAGCGGGTTTACAAATCGATTACGAAACACGAAAGATTTTTGTAATGGCAAAGCATCAGGAATGGTTTACCGAAAATCTCGATACTCGGATGACCATGATTCAAGCCGGCTTCGCCCCTTTTGTTGCGGGATACAATGATTTGCACATTTGGAGTCTAGTGCAACTAGATTACAACGGTGACATGCGAAGATACGTTCAGATCACGCCACTTTTAAGATTTTTTTATAAAAACGTGTATTGGGAGGCGGGCGCCAGCACCCGCGGAAATTTTTATGGCCAATTTATGGTCCACCTTTAGGAGAAAAATATGATTAAAATTTTTATCTTTGCTGTCATTATGGCATTTGCGAAAGCTCCAGAAAAAACTGTTATCAAAGTGAACGGAATGGTCTGTTCATTTTGCGCTCAAGGGATCGAGAAAAAGTTTAAAGCGCGAGAAGAGATCTCTGCGGTCAGTGTCGATCTCGATACGAAGACGGTAGATCTCCAATTTAAAGACGGAAAAATTATGAGCGATGATGAGATCAAAAAGATGATCCAAGCGTCTGGCTACGATGTGGTGTCGATTCAAAAAGAAAGCGGAAAGTAGTGAATCGTCGAGCCCTCACCTTCATTACATTTTTTTCTTCGACGAGCACACTGCTTTGCTGCGCGCTCCCCGCACTCTTTGTCACTCTTGGCCTGGGCTCTACTTTTGCGAGCCTGATGTCCACAGTGCCTCAACTGGTTTGGTTATCGGAGAACAAAACTTATCTGTTTATTGTCTCGGGAGTTTTGCTGAGCTTGGGTGGCTATATGCAGTGGCAGGCTCGCAACGCCCCCTGCCCTATTGATCCCCAGTTGCGGCAAATGTGCATCACCTCTCGAAAATGGGGACTGGTTTTTTACTTAGTATCCCTTAGTATTTTTTTAATTGGTTTTTCTTTTTCCTATTTACTAGGTTGATCCCATGAAGAAAAGTAATCCAGATCACTCTAACGACATCGCTCGACTCAATCGAATCTTGGGACAAGTTGAAGGCATAAAAAAAATGATCGAAGACAAACGCTACTGCGTCGACATTCTCACGCAAACCAAGGCGGTAGGCTCTGCGATCAAAGGACTAGAAGCCTCAATTCTAGAGCGCCATCTTCAGCACTGTGTCTCCAGCGCCATCGAAGCCAAAAACAAAAACGAAAGCCAAAAAAAGATCGAAGAACTCCTAGACCTCTTCACCAAACGCCTCTAAGTGTCCGGCAGGTACGCCGATACTTTTTGAGAACCCCCGCGTTAGATTTTGCTAAAGCGCCTTTATTTCAAATGGAATATGTTTAAAGCGGCAGTTCTAAAAAAGTATCGGCGTACCTGCCGGACATTATTTTTTGGTTTTGATGGGGGATTTACGGCCGGGGTTCACGGTGCTGCAGATTTCGCAGCTGAGGCCGTGGCAATCGCGGGCTTGGCAAAATTCACGACCGTAAAAAATGATCTGCAAATGAAGTTTGCTCCAGGTGTTCTCGGCAAATAGTTTTTTAAGATCTGCTTCAGTCTGTTCGACATTTTTCCCGCGCGTGAGCCGCCATCGTTGCGCCAGTCGATGAATGTGAGTGTCCACGGGAAACGAGGGCACACCAAAAGATTGCGCCATCACCACCGATGCCGTCTTGTGACCCACTCCCGGAAGTTCTTCTAAGGCCTCTAGGTCCTGCGGCACTTTGCCACCATACTTATCAATCAAAATTTGAGATAATCCATGAATCGCTGCCGCTTTCCGAGGGGACAAGCCACACGGTCGTATGATTTCCTGAATTTCAGAAATCTTAAGCTTCACCATCTTTTGGGGAGTATCCGCCCTCTTAAAAAGTTTCGGAGTGACCTGATTCACGCGCACATCCGTACATTGTGCCGACAGAAGCACGGCGATCAGTAATGTGTAAGGATCTTTGTGGTCTAAAGGAATGGGAGGTGCTGGATACAAACGATCCAGCACTTTCTGCGCGAAGGCCGCGCGCTCGATTTTCGAATTCATTAGATAATTTTAATGCCGCTCGCATCAAAGAGATAGACCGTTTGCGGAGCATCGATTTTCATTTTTTCGATCTCAGCATCTGTCTTACCCTCGTCCTTAAGATAATGACGAAGAACTTTCGCAGGTAAATCCTTTTGCTGAATATTCCCTATGGCTACGACTTTTTTATTTAAAATGGCTTTGGGCACCGCGAAGCCATTGTCCTTCATCGTAATGCGGACTTGAGTTTCCCCGTCCTTAACAACAACCCAGCAGCCCATTTTTTCGCAAACTTTTGTCACTGTCCCCGTCGTGAGGACTTGTTGCGACTTGTATTTGTCGTAATCCTTGACCAAAGACGCCAATGGTACTGGCTTTCCGGCAAGTCCTGTTTTTTCCCCAAATTGTGTGGCGTTGTCTGCAGGACGCGCGGGATGTGAATGGTGATGTTCCTCGTTGGCAGATACAGGGGACACCAATAATAATAAAGATAAAATTCCTGAAAGCATAGTTCATCTCCTTTGAGTAAGATCTTAGAACTATAAATCGTCCTTAGGCCATTGGCTACTATCTTGTCAGTGAAGCCTAAAAACTGTATGGTCGGTAAATGACAACTCCGATAAGTAAACAGCGCAACATTCTCGTGACTATGGCTCTCCCCTACGCCAACGGCCCGGTCCATTTGGGTCATATGGTCGAAGCTCTTCAAGCAGACTTTTGGGTTCGCTTCCAAAAAATGCGCGGAAACACCTGTTATTTCTTCTGCGCGGATGACACGCACGGCACACCCATTCTCGTGCGAGCCCAAAAGGAAAAGAAGAAGCCCGAGGACGTCATCGCCGAGGCTTACAAATCCCATACTGCCGATTACAAAGACTTTCAGGTTCAGTTTGATAACTACTCGTCCACCAACACCGACACCAATCGTCAACTTTGCGAAGAGTTTTATAGCGCCATGGAAAAAAATGGCGCCATTTCTAAAAAGACCATTGAGCAGACCTACTGCCCGAATGATAAAATGTTCCTTCCCGATCGTTTCATTAAGGGGACTTGCCCCAATTGTAAAACGGCGGATCAATATGGAGATTCCTGCGATGCTTGCGGGGCGACTTACTCCCCCACCGAACTTAAAAACGCCGCCTGTGCCATTTGTGGCACTCAACCCATTTTAAAAGAGAGCGAACACGTCTTCTTCGAACTCAACCAGTTTAAAGATTTTCTAACAAAATGGGTTCCTCAACATACTAGCCCTGAGATCTCTAAGAAGTTAAATGAATGGCTTAAGGAAGATTTACGCGCCTGGGATATTTCTCGCGATGAGCCTTACTTCGGCTTTAAAATTCCTGGCTACATCGACAAATATTTTTACGTGTGGGTGGATGCTCCTATCGGTTACATCGCCTCGAGCAAAGATTATTTCGATAAACACGGGATCGACTACAAAAAATTCTGGCAAGGCGAATCCACCGAGCTTTATCACTTTATCGGCAAAGATATTGTCTATTTTCACACTCTATTTTGGCCGGCGATGCTTAAAACCGCAGGCTATCGCACGCCGAACGCCGTTCACGTCCATGGCTTCCTGACCGTCAACGGCGAAAAGATGAGCAAGTCGCGCGGGACTTTTATTTTAGCTCGCACTTATTTAAATCATCTCGATGTGAATCATCTTCGTTATTACTTCGCCTGTAAATTGTCAGAGGGACTCGATGATCTGGATTTAAATCTCGATGATTTTTCTCAACGGGTAAATTCGGATCTGGTCGGGAAGTTTATTAATCTCGGTTCTCGCTCGGCACAGATGATTCACAAAACTTTCGAAGGCAAAGCCAGCGTACTCAAAGGCCGCGGTGCTGAGGTCTATCAAAAATGTTTGGCTCAGGCCGAAACGATTGCCGGCCATTACGAAAAACGCCAGTTTTCTAAAGCCACCGTAGAAATCCGTGACCTCGCTGATTTGGCCAACAAGTACTTTGATGAAGTTTCCCCTTGGAAAATAGTCAAAGAAAATCCGCAAGAGGCTCACGAGCATCTAACGGCCGCATTAAATATATTTAGAGTTCTTACGATTTACATGGCACCGATTCTTCCCGAACTGGCAAATAAAGTTTCGGCTTTGTTTAACGAGACAGGAAGCTACAAGTGGTCTGATCTTTCCAAAACCATAGAAAACACAAAACTCAATCCATTCTCTCACCTTTTACAGCGTGTAGAGCCGGAGAAAATTAAGAATATGCTCGACGAAAATAAAAAAGACGCTCCAAAGACCGAAGCCCCCGCAACTGCAACCGCAAAAGCCGCGACTGTTTCTGAATCTGGGATTTACACGATCGATGATTTTGCAAAAATCGACCTTCGCATCGCTCGCATCGATAATGCGGAAGATGTCGAGGGCACCGACAAAATGCTGAAACTCTCGGTGAGCATCGGCGAAACTAAAAAAACGATCTTTGCGGGAATTAAAAAATCCTACAAACCCGAGGCTCTCATCGGAAAACAAGTTTTAGTGATCGCCAATCTCGCTCCTCGCAAAATGAAGTTCGGAATCTCCGAGGGAATGGTCCTTTGCGCGGGCGATGGCGACCAAGCCTTCATCATGAGCCCGGACACCGCAAACTCCATCCATGGCAGCAAAGTCAAATAAGCCAAAAGGTTCCAGGTTCCTTAAAAGAACCTGGAACCTTTTGATAAACCTAGACTTCTCAACCATTCCTTAACCAACTTTTGACTTAAGCTTGTCGATCCTATTGCAGGAATCTCTTTACACTTAAACTATGTTTATGGCGGACTTCCATCTGCATTCGACTTACAGTGACGGAGTTCTTTCAATTCGAGAACTGGTCGATCTGATGGGAAAGACTGGCCACGGCGCGATCGCGATTACCGACCACTTGTGTGAGTACAAAACTTTTTTAGGGAAAAGTGCACACTTGCTTTCCAAATCCCTCGGAAAAGATAATTTTCAAGATTATCTGGATGAGATCGCTTACGAAAAAGAAAGGGCCTGGAACGTTTACAGGATGGTGGTTATTCCCGGAGTTGAAATCACTAAAAATTCTTTTTCGCATAAAAACTCCGCTCACATTTTGGCTCTCGACATTCGGGAATATATTAACCCCGACCTTAATATCCTGGATGTCATCCATTCCATTAAAGCACAGGGTGGGCTCGCCATTGCGGCCCACCCTGTTTATACCGGGGAAATCGAGTCACAAACCTACCGCCTTTGGGATCATCGGGAGGAGCTCGCGGATCACATTGATGCTTGGGAAGTGGCCAGTGGTAAAAAATTATTTAATGAAGTTCTCATGAGCGGTTTACCCATCATCGCGAATAGTGATCTCCACAAGCCATCCCAGGTGGAATCCTGGAAGACTCACGTCCATGGCGATCGGGAAGTGGGATCGATCAAACGCGCCATCCGCCAGCAAGATTTCACTCTTAAATATTTTCCACTGGCTCAAGAGTCACTGATACCTAATGGCCTGCCGGCTTTTTCTCGCCAGCTTCGATAGCTATGTTTAATTTGTTTTCTGCAGGAGCTATCGGGCAAGTCGCATAAGCGATATGCGCACAGGGCGGATTGTAAGCCTGATTAAAATCTAAAACAACTTTACCATCCCGACCTAACTTCGTCTCAAGGAAGCGACCCGTCCCGTAAGACGTTTTGCCGGTGCTTTGATCTTTAAAAACAAAAAATAAGTCATCTCCATTTTTCACCGGAAAGAGTTCGTGCTTTTGTCCTTTGAGTTCAAAGACCACACTGCCCTCGAGTTTTTCGTCAGAGGAATTTCCCAAAATATCGGGCATATTGATCACCTTAGGAGGATTGTAGGGCTTCCAGTTTCCTACCGTGTAGTACTCTTTTTGAGGATCCCACCATTCAAGGCCTTTAAATTTTTTTAGAGTTTCCGCATTGAGATTTTTCACACGAATGCCGATCCCATTCGGTCGTTCAATCAAATAAAAGGTCACCGAGCCCACTTGGATCTCGGTGCGCTGTTTTTTCGCCTTGTCAGTTTTGAGGAGATAGGGTTTTCGAGCCAGTGCCGGCGCACCATCAATCTTAACTCCCTTGGAATCATTCAGAGTGAGACTCGCGGTGTTCTTTTCAAAATGAATGTTTCCGAGTTTCGCGGGAACCGGTTGCGGTAAAACCACATTGGACGACGGATCGGACCCTAAACTGTTGTCTCCATTTTTGAGCCAGTGAAGCCCTACGACAACGAGCCAATTCTTTTTTGTGGCCTCTTCAGTCTCTCGACGCATTTTTCGAACGTCAGCCTCTTGAAAAGCAAACACGTGTCCTCCGATCATCAATGTGAAAATGAATAAGTAAATTTGGATCATAAAGTTCCCTTCCTGGATTTGTCTTTTCACATTCGTTCAATAATGTCCCGTAAATCGGGAGACTGAACGGTCACCTTTGTCGCAGACCAACATAAAATCAAAGCCAATCTGCCTATTTATTTAGATATCCTGGGACTTATTTGGCAATTTCTTATTCTTAGCGGTGCAGCGACGTTTAAAAATTTGATTTTTCGAAGGGTTGTTGAAAACATATCAAGGCGTCTCAGTGACTTACGTTGTTTTTTTGAAGGGGGAGTATGGAGAAACCGAGTTTATCGGCTTACACCGATTTTCGCGAGTACCTCAAAGATTATTTTTCCTATCGTCGCCATCTTACATCAAAAGATTTGCGCCCCTATTCTTATTCGGATTTTTCTGCCGCTGCTGACATAAAGTCACCGAATTATCTCAAGATGATCATCGAAGGACAAAGAAACCTTTCTCCCGATATGGCTAAGAAATTTGCCCGAGCTCTTAAACTCGATAAAAACGAAACCACCGAGTTCGAAGTCCTTGTCCTTTACGGCCAGGAGAAAGATCCTCTCAATCGTAATAAGTTTGTGAAAAAACTCTCAGAGATCAGATCGGCCAATGCTCTCGATCAAGGCTCCATTGACGAGAGCACTTGGGAAAAAGTTCCGAGCTGGTTATCATGGGTGCTGTACGCAATGATCGATCAAGAGGGCATCGTCTTTGACCCAGCGGTACTTAAAAAACATTTACGAAACGCCACCAACGAAAAGCAAATTCAAATCGCTTTGGATAAATTAGTCCAAGGAAACGACGTCACCATTGACGACAACAAAGTCGCCCATCGTTCCAGCAAAATGATCTCCAATGCGGATAAAATTTCACCCGAGCTCATTCGAAAGCTCCAGTCCGAACTCATTTATTTAGGTTTAGAGTCTTTATATCGTGACGATCCTAAGGAACGCGAGATCAGCGGCTTTACATTGGCGATGACCGCCGAGGAATACAGCTGGGTCCGCCACGAGTTAAGAAAAGTCCGCAAAGAGATCCAGGCCAAATTGATGATGGCTCGAGAAAAGCAGCCAGGTAAAAAAGTCTATCAAATGAATATTCAGTTATTTCCGCTGACCCGGGAAACAGAAGCCCAAGGAGGGCTGGAGAAAAGCTCTGAGAGCCAAGGCACCGGAGAAAAAGACGCGTAAATTTTGGGGGGGAGAATAATTTAAACGACTCGCCAGTGCCCGGCTTCAGATAATAGAACCAACGTACAACTTCCGCCAACGTACAACGAACTCTACTTGAGCAAGCCTCGTGCCAGCCCTCAGTCCAGCCTAAAATCTCCGACACCCAGTAACCCCCTGTAAATAGAACAAAAATCGGTACCATTCCCAAACCAAAAGCGCCGAATTGAAGCCCAATTCCACTTCCCACCCACTCGTCATCTTGAGCGCAAGTGAAAGGAACCCAAAAACCGAACGCATCCTTCGCTCCACCCACGAAAACCAGCAAACAAATGTAGAATTTGCTCCCCCCTCCCCAAAAAATAAATGAAACCCATTATCAAACTCTAAAAAAATCCGGCCCAAGTGCACCCAGGGAGCTGGAACCTTAAAGAACCTGGAACCTTGGTGAAATGCTCTGGGGTAGCCATTTTTTGATGAGTTTTTCTCTCCATTTTTGAGTTTTTGAGAGCCTTCGGAGGGACCTCCCGTTAGCGTGAAGCGATCGGCGGGCTTCCCACCGCCGAAACGGGCGAGGGCAGGAGGGCGGAATATGCGGCAGCATATTGGATGGCCGCCCGCAGCCCGTGTCCCGAGGGAGGCTCTCAAAAACTCAAAAATGGAGAGAAAAACTCATCAAAAAATGGCGTATTAAGACTTGAGTAATTACCGGACAAAACCTAGATTGGGGCAGCTGGGCCCCGTACAATAGTGGCTTCGTAAAACCCGCCAGGTCCGGAAGGAAGCAACGGTAGCAAAGCTCTATGTGTTACGGGTCGCTCAGCGCTTAAGTTTTGGGGAATAAAATTAATGTCGCATTACGAAGTGATAGCCAGAAAATGGCGACCCCAGGAATTCCAAAACCTGGTGGGACAAAATCATATCGCACAAACTCTGCTGAATGCCCTCACTTCGGGTCGCATTCCCCATGCGCTATTATTCACCGGGCCTCGCGGCACGGGTAAAACTTCCACCGCACGTATTTTTGCAAAAGCCCTCCGCTGTACTCAGGCTAAAAATTTTATTCCCTGCCAGGTGTGCTCCGACTGCCAAGATATCGCTCTCGGCCGCCACATCGACGTGATCGAAATTGATGGAGCGAGCAATAACGGCGTCGACTCCATCCGCGAACTTCGTGATTCCGTGGGTTACTTACCCTCTACTGGAAAATACAAAATTTATATCGTCGACGAAGTGCACATGTTGTCGACCAGTGCCTTTAATGCGCTCTTAAAAACTTTGGAAGAGCCTCCTTCTCACGTGGTCTTTGTTTTAGCCACGACTGAAGTTCAAAAAATTCCCAATACGATTCTGTCTCGCTGTCAGCGCTTTGACTTTAAAATGATTTCGCAAAAAGAAATCGCTAAGCACTTAGGTGTGATTTGCGAAAGCGAACAGGTCAAGTACGAGAAAGAAGCTCTCTGGATGATCGCCAAGCAAGCTAAAGGCTCCATGCGCGATAGTCAGAGCTTACTCGATCAGATTATCTCCTTCTCTAACAAAAATGTTACAACCGCCACGGTCGCCGAAGTTTTAGGGCTGACGCAAAGAGAGCTGATCAATCAAGCCTTAGCGGCGGTGGTTCAGCGCGATCAGAAATCGTTGATCAGTGTGATCGCCCGTTTTGCCGAAGCGGGGCATGATCCCCAACTTTTTATCGAAGATTTTTTAGACCAGATCCGAAATGCTTTGATGGTCAAGATCGGCGCCCATCAGTCTCACTTCCCTCTCGATATTCCAGATTCTGAAATCTTATTTCTTACAGACTTGGTCAAAGAGTTTTCCGAAGAAGATCTGCATCTCTTTTTTGATATGACTCTTAAGGGAAGTTTAAATCTTCTACGCGCTCCCGAGCCGCGCATGGCCTTCGAAATGCTTCTCTTAAAACTTCTCGCCGCCCCACGGGTGGTCGATTTAGAAAAAATCATTTCCGGCAGTGGAGAGATGTCCGCGGGCAGCAAAACTTCCGTGCCTCTGATGAAGCCCACACCCAAAAAGACCACTTTTACGCCGGACCCGCCACCTGTCGACGAGCCTCTGATCACTCCTAAAGAGCTTCCAACAGACCCTTGGCTCCGCTTTGTCGAACAGGTCCGAGGGTCCAATAGTTTATTAGCCGCTCTCATTGAGCACACATTTATTATTGAACAAACGCCGACCCATTTGAAGTTAGGGCTTCCAGAAAAAATGTCTTTCCTCGTGGATAAAATTAAAGATCCCAAAAATTTAGAACGCCTCCAAGGCTTTTTAGAAAACTTCTGGAAACAAAAACTCAGTGTCGAAGTGAGCGTGAACAAAGGCGCCACCGCTTCGATGACCCCTAAGCAAACCGTCGTCAAAGCCGAGCAAGACTTAAAGAGTAAAGAAAAAAAACAAGTGGAAGAACATCCCCTCGTTAAAAAAGCTCAATCTATTTTTAAAAGTGAAATCGTATCGATCAAGGAGAAGCACCGATGAAAAGACCTGGTGGAAATCACAGCATGCAAGCCATTATCAAACAAGCCAATCAAATGCAGACGCGCATGAAGAAGCTGCAGGATGACCTCGCTCTTAAAGAATACACTGCGACGAGCGGTGGCGATGCCGTCAAAGTCACGGTGACTTCTGATAAAATCAAAGCGATCTCCATCGGAGAGAACGTTTTTAAAGAAGGGGATGCCGAAATGCTCCAAGACATGATCATCACCGCAGTGAACGATGCTTTGACTCAGGCGAAGAAGGATCACGACGAACAAGTTCAGTCGCTTTCTAAGAACTTCAATATCCCTGGTCTCACGTAATAGAGGGGATGCCGAGCCGATGCTAAATATCCCAACGCTGGAACGACTCCGTCATGAATTAAGCCGCCTCCCCGGCATTGGGCCGAAATCGGCGCAGCGATTGATCCACTTTATTTTAAAAAACCGAGATTTCTCACTCAACCTGCGCGAGGCATTGATGGATGTGGAAAGTCATATCCGCTTATGCACCAGTTGCTTTAGCTACACCGATCAAACGGAAGAGTGCTACTACTGCCAAAATCCTCAGCGCCGCTCCCATTTTATTTGCGTGGTCGAAGAAGCTGAGAATATTTCGCAAATTGACGCATCAGGCGCTTTTGATGGCCGCTTTCATGTCCTCCATGGGGTGATTTCCCCGCTTCAGGGAGTGCGTCCCGAGGACTTGAAAATCAAGCAGCTCATCGAAAGGATTGACCAACTGCTCGCAGAACAGCCACAATTAACCGTAGAAGTACTTTTGGCGTTGGATTCCGACCTCGAGGGCGACACCACCATGTTGTACCTTGCAAAAGTATTGGCGAGCCGACCTCAGGTGAAAGTTTCGCGACTGGCTCAAGGAGTACCGATCGGAAGTCATTTGGATTTTGTCGATCACCGCACGTTGAGTCGCGCATTGGAAAATAGGATTACTTTGTAATGGCATTAATTAATCAAGAAACCAAAGAATTGCACTGTAAGATCGTTTACTACGGGCCCGCGCTCGGAGGAAAGACGACCAATATTCGCTGGGTTTATCAAGCCACACAAGGTCCTAACCGCTCAATGATGATGGATTTTGACATGGGTACACCCGAGCGCACGCGGTTCTTTGATTTTCTTCCGCTGGAAGTGGGCGAAATTCGTGGCTTAAAAGTTCGTTTTCATCTCTACACCGTTCCGGGACAAGTGATCTACGATGCCAGTCGCAGATTGATTCTTAAAAATCTGGACGGAATTATTTTTGTGGCCGACTCACAAATTGATCGCATGGATGAGAACATTCTGTCTTTAAACAATCTCGAAAAAAACCTAGAGCTCGCGGGCTACGACATCAAAAAAATTCCGATGATCATTCAATACAACAAAAGAGATCTGCCCAATTCGGCATCTATTGCTGAATTGCGCACTGCCTTGAATAAGTATAACTCTCCTGATTTCGAGGCTGAGGCCGAACAAGGCATTGGGGTGATGGACAGTTTAAAAACCCTGTCGAAATCGATTATTACTACTTTAAAAAGCGGTAACGTTTAATAATAAAAGTCATGCATACGACTCCTGAGGTTCTTCTCCTTCCCACTGAATTTCGTAGCCTTAAACCCCAGGTTTTTTTCGTAAGTAACGTCGGCAGCGACACTCATCCCAACTATCGCTTGCAAGTCCGCCAGCTGTTTTCCGAATGTTTGAGAACTCACCGCCATCTTGTCCCCGAACAAATGAATGACTTAAGTTTTCGTCCCCGTCACGACAATCTGAGCTTAAGCGTGAGCCACAGTTTAAACGCCAGTGCTTTTGGTTGGTGCGATAAACCGTCACAAATCGGGGTCGATATTGAGGTGATTGAGCGCTTAAGTGCTCAAGTTCTTAAGCGCGTTTGCTCGAGAGAGGAACTCGAGGCCTGCCCCTATGTCCCGCATCTCTGGACCGCAAAAGAGGCCGTGTTTAAATCGCTTCAAACCGAGAATAATGTGATCAGTAATGTCGAAATCTTAGACTGGCGCCCGAAGAAAGAAACCGAATGGTTCTTCACGGCCAAATGGCGCGATCGAGAGGAACACATTAAAGGTATTGGATTCTCGTGTCTCAAAATGGATCACTCCCTATCTTTTTTTGTACATAGACCTTAACTTTGGTCGAGAGTCGCCGATATGAAAGTCGAGGTGACATATGAACAAAAGAGGCGCAGCACGATTCGAACTGGACCCCCTAGAGATCCACGGCATGATATCCATCAATTCACTCACTCCGGTTTGTGATTTCGGGCAAATTGTCGAGGCCTCAAGTACGGGCTTTAAGTTGATCGTAAAACGAGATGACCTCTCCGCTCCCGAGCTTCGTTCCACCCTGAACTTAGACGGCCTTTGCGGTGAAGAGATTTCTCTTTATATTCCTATTATGGATTTAGACATCACGGGCTTAGTGACGCGGACAAAATATCTCGCCAATAAACAATTTGAAATCGGGATTGATTACTCGAGCGACGCTCCGGAATACTGGCGCGAATGTCTCTGCGACTTACTTCCCCGCGCCGGTTAAACGTCTTTCTGAGCGAAAACTCAGAAAGACTTGAGGTGATTACTTCGTGCTTTGAACGTGAGCCACAACTCGACGGTTCTTCTCGCGACCCTCGGGAGTATTGTTATCTCCGACGGCTTGAGATGGACCATAACCTTTAGCGGTTAAACGCTTCTTATCAATCTTTTGTTTGACGAGGTAGTTCATCACGGCGTTCGCACGCTTTTGCGAAATGCTGTAATTTTGCTTTTCAGAACCTGTGTTATCCGTGTGTCCTTCGATCTCTGTCGTCGTGTCGGGATACTGTTTTAGGAATTCCGCGAATTTCTTTAGATCCTCGGTGAACTTAGGATCAATGATCGCACTTCCTGGCTTAAACTGAACATTCAATGTGATCTCAAGTTTATCCGTCTTGGTGCAACCAAACTCAGTGACGGGTTGGCCGCGCTCAGAGTTAGGGCATTTATCTTCGGCATCAGCGACGCCGTCACCATCGGCATCCCCTTTTTGAGTGGTCAGAGGGCATCCGTCACCACCCACGTTCGCGTTTGCAGGGGTATTCGGGCACTTGTCCTGATCATCGTAAACGCCATCCCCATCAGAGTCCGGAGACGCTTTAGCCGAGCTTTTTCCACCGAAGTAATAGGTTAATCCAAGTAACGGAGAGAGAACTTCGATTTTGCTATCGGTACCGCTTCCTAAGTTCACAAAACGGTAATCCGCATAAACGGCAAGCATCAAATCGGGAGTGGCCATATACTCAGCACCGGCCCGAGCCTTCCACGTAAAATCATCTTCGCTATCGGTTCCCGCTCCGACATCGGAAATTCTGGCGTAACCGGCACCCACTTGGAACAAGGCATGCCAACGCTCCAAAGGAAACATACGGTAGGCTAAATTAAAATCGATCGCATCGACGGCGGGATCTCTTCCATTGAGTGGGAGAGAAGTTTCATCTTTAAATTTAAACATCATACGGCTGTAACTGAGCTCCAGGCCAAAACGTGAACTCACATGGTATCTCGCCCACGCGCTGCCATGAAAGCCACCGTCAAGTTCAGTCGCGCCTTCCGTAAATACATCAGGACCCAGAACCGAGTTGATACCTGCACCCACACCGACGCCCCAACGGCCGGTCAGATCATACTGAGCGAACGAGGTCGATGTCGTCACAAGCAATAAAAAACCAATCATAAACTTCATAAAGTTTTCTCCTTTAATTACAGAGGTAGAGATTTACCGTTAGTCGCAGAAATGTTGAATGGAAAAAGGCAACTGATCTAAAGCGTTAGAAATTGCGCCGTCGCCAAATTCTTCTCGCTGATGAGGGCCAAAGAATAATGCAGTGGGAAAAACCACGAGAATGCTTCAAGAATTCCTTGATGCTCCGGTGGAGGAGGGTCCCCTAAGGATTCCAAGGAAAAACAAACATCCACGTCTCCCTTTGCGGTATGGTCGAGAACCAATATCATTTTGGGGGCGAGAATGCCTTGCTGTAACAAAAATTCTTTAAAAATTTTTCTTGCCGATGTCGGCCAGTAGGACTCATTAGGAATTGCCGTCATCACGGTTTCTTGATTCTTAAATTCGAGCTGTTTTCGAGTGGCGGCAGAGTTGGAAGCGTCGGTGATAAATTCTCCGCGGCTAAAAAAATTCCAAATCATTCCGAAAGTAAAAATGTACTCGGCGGATTCCTCCGTGGGATTGATCACGATACCGACGCCTTTGCCTGCGCACCATTTTAAAATATCCATAAAATGATCGCCCTCTTGTTCGGTGGTGACCAACAGGTACGGAAAACCCTCGGGCCCCTGTTGGGGGTCCGGAGTCAATAATCGTACGGGATTTTTTAAAAGATCAGAAAAAAATTTAGTTGAATCCTGCATGAGACTCTCGCGGTTTAAAATCAATCACTTTGCGATTTTCAAACCGTGATAGCACTCTATAGAGGCAAGGTACAACAAATAATGTGAGGATGGTGGACAAAATGGTACCACCGATAATTGAAAGCCCCATCGGCAAGCGCGTCTCGTGGCCCAATCCGTTGCCAATAACCAGAGGCAATGCGGCCATCACAGTCGCTGCCGAAGTCATCAAGATAGGTCTTAAACGAACAGGACAAGCTTCGACGAGAGCCTCGTCGACGGCAGACTTATTTTGATCTCTCACTTGGTTTGTAAATTCTACGAGCATGATCGAGTTCTTTTTCGCAATCCCCATGAGTACGATCAGTCCAATATAACTAAAAAGATTGAGCGAGACATCAGCGCCCCACAGAGCAATTAAGGCGCCTGTCACACTAAAAGGTAAGGCCATCAAAACAGTGACAGGATGGATAAAGGAATTAAATTGAACCGCCAGAATCATATAGGCCACAAGAACACCCACCAGTAGCGAAATGAGTAAACTCTTAAAACTTTCGGACAAGCCTGCCGCGGCTCCTTCGAGAGCAAAGGTATATCCATCGGGAAGAATTTCGTCAGCAATCTGTTGCGCCCGCGCCAGAACAACGGCCTGAGATTTTCCCGGAGGAAGTTGACCAAAGACCCCGACGGCACGCTGACGATTAATTCGAGTGATCGACTGCAAGCTACCCTCTTCTTTGATATCGACGACGTCTGCAAGACTCACTAAATTTCCAAACTGATTGCGCACTTTAACTTTTCCGACATCGTCTTTAGATTTGATTTCGGCTTCGGGAATTTTCACCCGAATATCATAACGGCGTCCATCGGCGGTGAAGCGGTTTTGTCTCGCTCCCGCGATCGCCGAATTCAGCGTGCGAGAAACCACATCAATGCTGACCCCTCGCTCCGCCAATTTATTTCTCACTGGACGTAGTTGAAGTTCGGGAACTCCGGTTTTAGAATCGGTGTCCATATCTTGAGCCATACCTTCGGATTCCAACCGTTTTATCATTTCGTCAGCTTTTTCTCGAAGCACTGCGAGATCGGGACCTTTTACGTTAAACGAGACTGGAAACAACCTTCCGGTCGTTAAGTTTCTGGCCGAGACATCTCGCAAAGTTATTTTTGCCCCTTTGAGATCTTTAAATTTACTTCTCAAAACTTCCATCAGCTCGAGATGGCCCATGCGATTTTCTTTGGGCGTGAGGTATAACGGCATAAAGATCGCATTCACTTCGGCACTGGGCCCACCCGCTCCGGCAGAGACAAAATACCCTTCAATCTCTTTCTGATCTTTCAGAACAGCCTCGATCTTTGACGCAAATTCTGCGGTCGCGGGTAACGAGGCTCCTGTGGGCAATTGGGCCGAAAGAATAATAAAGTTTTGATCTTGAGGGGGAATAAACTCTTGTTTAATCCGATGGACTAAAAGGAGTGACGCCGCAAAACCAATCATCGACGCCGCAACAATCACTAATGAGTAAGGAAGAATTCTTTTTAAAAAACTCCCATAGGAATGAGAAAAGCCTTCGAATTTTTGATCCAAATAGTGTTCAAATTTAGTAATCTTGGGAGAAGCTGCCATAAATGCCGAGGCCCGCATCGGCGTGATCGTGACCGCTTCGAGAAGGGAAATCAACACAGCCGCAGACATTGTGATTCCAAACTGGAAGAAAAATTTTCCCGTGATTCCATCCATAAAAATCACTGGCAAAAACACAGCGATCACTGCCAACGTCGTTGCCGTGGCCGCAGGAAGAATCTCCATGGCGCCATCATAGGCGGCCTGATAGGGGTTTTTTCCCATTCTAAAGTGCCGAATAATATTCTCGAGGAGCATGATCGAGTCATCGACCACGATAGAAATCGCAAGTGTGAGCGCCAGCAAAGTAAAAAGGTTCATCGTAAAACCGGAAAAATAAAGAATAATAAATGTTCCAAAAATCGAAGTCGGAATACTGAATAATATATTCAGCGCCGCTTGCCAGCTTCCTAAAAAGAGAAAGCAAATCAAAATTGTCACTAAAGCTGCGCCAAACAATTTTTCGAAGGTGGAATGCACAACCGCTCTCGTGGACAAGGTAAAATCGGCATTTACACGAAGATGATAACCCTCGGGCAGTTGACTCTCGAGCTCCTTCATTTTAGCGACCACCGCATTGGCCACAGAAACTTCGTTAGCACCTCGCTGCTTTTTAACACTAATCGAAAGAGCCTCTAATCCCCCGACCGTGGCTCGGCGGCGAACATCGGAGAGACCATCTTCAACAGCGGCCACATCGCCAATAGTGTAGGCGGTATCTTGGATTAAGGCATTTCCTCGTCGAAGAATTCTGAGCTTACGCACTTCATCCACCGATGACGCTTCACCCATCCAACGGACGCGCAGCTCGCGATCTCCCTCGACAAATTGACCGGCCGACGATTCAATATGTTGCGACGTCAAAGTGTCGAGAATATCGGCCACGGTGATTTCTGCTTTTTCCATTTTTTTGAGATAGGGCCAAATTCTTAAATTTCTTTCGCTAAATCCACCGATAGATACTTCGCCCACATTGGGAATAAAACGGAATTGATCTAATAAGAATGTCTCGGCAAAAATGATAACTTCGCGCAACGGCTTATCGGCCCAAAGTCCCACGAACATGATCGGCTCTTCTTCGGGATTTGTTTTTCGCACGACGGGAGGATCGATGCCTATGGGCAATCTCAACTGGCTCAATGCAGACTGCACTTCCTGCATGGCCACATCGACATCGCGATTGATATCAAACTCCAATCGAACGGATCCAACGCCTTGTCGGACCACCGAGCGCATCTCTTTGATCCCCTCGAGCCCCAACAGGCGCGCCTCTATGAGATCGACAATTTCCGTCTCGACGATTTCCGGAACGGCCCCTTCGTAGGTCACTGAAACATCTACGATGGGAAAATTCACATCCGGCATCTGACTGATACCTAAGCGACTAGCAGCAATGGCTCCGAAAATAATAAATGCAGACATGAGAACCCACGCAAAGACCGGTCGCCGAATAGAAATTTCAATGAGATTCATCGACTACCTCGCATACAGTCTCGCTTTGGATTCGGCCTTACGGAGTGAGGCGTGCAAGTTCCAGAGAGTTAATTCCGCATCCGCAGACTCCTGCTCAAACGTAATGGCTTGGAATGCTGTGGTTCTTCCCATGGAGTAACGACGACGCTCTTCTTTAGCCTTTTTAACTTGAGTTTCATACAGAGAAGTCGCGCGCTCGATCCGTGCTTTCAGATTTTTAATTTCTAATTCGAGATCCTGCCAACTGATCATGGCCTCCGCCTCCAGCGCCTTCAGGCGTTTAGCGGCCGCTGTGTTCAAAAGTTGTACCGATTCCGTTTTCTTACGACGCAATCCAAAGTTAAGACCCGTTCTAAATACTAAACCAAACGTTAAAGCTTTATGCTCCCGATTAAAGAGTTCTTCCCGGGCGTCTGTGAGATTGGGCTCAATGGCGTTGCGTGCGTAGGCCACTCTAAAATCAAGATCGGGCTTAAACAATTCTCTTTGTTCGTCAGCGGTGATTCCCACGGCTCCGGACTCGCCTCTCAGTTGTAGCAGCTCAAGCTTGTAAGGATGGTCTAAGTTTCCTGCGGGCCAGCGAATGACTAAAGAATTGTAGTCGCGACTTCGAATTAAATCCTCTAAATACAGATTCCAGTTTTGTTGAGGTAAGTAACGTTCCATCTGCACCCGCATTTGACGGACCCGATCCTGAGCCACAAGAAACATTAATTCCCGGTTGGTCACCAAAGCCTGAGCTTGAAGTAGATCTGACCTCTCTGCCGCTGATTTTTTCATGCGATCATTCACCCAGGAGTAAATTTGGCGGCTCATTTCATAATTTTTCTGGCGCAGATCCATTTCTTTTTGAGCCAGCGCTAGATCCCAATAAAGAACTTCGAAATTATAAAGAATCAGCGATTGCTGAGCATACGCTTCGGCCAACTGCTGTTGGCGCTGAAAAGACTCACGAGTGCGGCGTAATGTGGTGGAGCGACCCATAAAATCTTGCCAAAGATTTTGAGTCAAGGCCACTTCCCAACCCAGATTGTTCACCTTGGGGTTATTGATGCTGTTGGCTTTAAAGGCATCAAGAGTGGGCGTAAAGCTGATCTCGGTCCCTGTGGCCAAGGGCTGAATCAGGGCCACCGAGTACGCGTTGGCTTCTCGACGAATAAATGGGGCCAGAGTTTCGCGTTTGTCTAAAAGTTTTTCCGCCGTCGCCTCGATGCGCGTTTCCAGGGCGAGTTCCCGAGAATCAAAATCCAATTTGATCGATTCAATACGATCTTGAGACGATTGATATTCGTTGGAGTAAGATTGGACTTCGCCGAGGGTTTGTTCAAATGTCCTGGTCGGAACTACCGACAAGGGCTCCTGAGAGAATGATAAAGCTGACGCAAGTAATAGATTCAACAGTGGCATCATAAAAGATTTTAAGACTTTAGCATTCAACCGATTTACTGACGACTTTTCTCTTAAAGACCTCATGCAGCAATAGACTGCGGGCCTACTTCCCACAAACAGAATTAATAATGCTTACACATTCAAGCGCAGGCGTTTCGGGACAATTCCCTGATGAGAATGTGTCATAATGCCTCGCTCTTCTCTTGGATTTCGCTCCCAATTCATTTAACACTGTTGCACACCCTTTGCATAAACACTTGCAGAGTTTAAATAACAACTCGCAATTTTTTAAGGAGCACCATGAAAAGTATTCTATTAGCAGCAGCACTCATTTTCCTCGGCACTCACGCCAACGCCGTAACTACGGGTAACTACATCAAAGGATCTACGGGTTTGACTCTCGGAGGAGAGACTGAAATCAATGGATTGTCAGCGGACCTCGATGATGATTTCTTAACTCCCCTTATTTTTGCCTATGGATTCAATCTTACAGATGAGTTCCAGGGCGAGTTCGAATTTTCCTATCGTAGCAATGATTACGAAGGCGCGGGAAACACAGACGCCGAAGTTCTGGCGCTGGCGTTCAACGTCGTCAACAGTTGGGTTCTCCAGAACAATCTTTTCCTCACTGGGGGCGTCGGCGGAACCCTAGGCCAGTATGACCTTGCACCTACGATCGATGGTTTTGCTCTCGGTCTTCAGGTTTTCATCGGTATGGACTATAAAATCCACGAGCGCACAACGATCGGTGGTGAGTTTCGTCACTTCCGCACTTTAACTGAAGCAGATGATGCAGATTTTGATAACACCTCGTTGCTCTTCACCGCGAAGTACGATCTTTAATTTTTAAAAAAATTTTTAGAGTTCAAAAAAGGGAGTGCATACTCCCTTTTTTATTTATAGGCTCTGGGAATTATAACTTGGGAGAACTCATGAACAAAACTATGAAAATCAAAGCGGCCGTCGCTTGGAAACCTAACGCTCCTCTTTCCTACGAAGAGATCGATCTTGAGCTTCCTAAAAAAGGTGAAGTCCTTGTAAAGATTGTGGCCACTGGAGTTTGCCACACCGACGCGTTCACCTTGTCCGGTGCAGATCCCGAAGGTTTATTCCCGGTGATTTTAGGTCATGAGGGCGGTGGAATTGTCGAAGCCGTTGGAGAAGGTGTCACCTCCATCAAAAAAGGGGACCATGTCATTCCCCTCTACACGCCGGAGTGCAAAGAGTGCGAATTTTGTACATCGGGAAAAACAAATTTATGCGTAAAAATTCGTGCGACCCAGGGCAAAGGTTTAATGCCCGACGGAACTTCTCGTTTTTCTAAAGACGGAAAAATGATTTACCACTACATGGGTTGCTCGACCTTCGCAGAGTATACGGTGGTTCCCGAGATTGCCTTAGCTGTCGTTAATCCCGAAGCTCCTCTCGAAAAAGTCTGTCTGTTGGGCTGCGGAGTGACCACAGGAATTGGTGCGGTTCTTAATACCGCAAAAGTCACGAAGGGCTCTACGGTCGCCGTATTTGGATTGGGCGGCATTGGCCTTTCGGTGATTCAAGGCGCCAAGATGGCTGGGGCCAAACGCATTATCGGAATTGATATTAACGATGACAAAAAAGCCATGGCCGAAAAACTAGGTGCCACTGATTTCGTTAATCCTAAAAATTATGAGAAGCCCATTCAACAAGTGATCGTCGAAATGACAGGCTGGGGAGTCGATTACTCCTTTGAGTGCGTGGGGAGTGTCCAACTCATGCGTGCCGCTTTGGAATGCGCCCACCGCGGTTGGGGCGAATCCATCATCATTGGTGTGGCTGGCGCAGGCCAAGAGATTTCGACTCGTCCCTTCCAATTGGTCACAGGCCGTGTGTGGAAAGGCTCGGCGTTTGGTGGAGTCAAAGGACGCACTGAGCTTCCGGGATACGTGAATAAATATATGAGTGGCGAAATCAATATCGACGACATGGTTACTTTCGAAATGCCTTTAAAAGAGATCAACAAAGCCTTCGATGTCATGCACGAGGGTAAAAGTATTCGCACCGTAATTAAGATGTAAGTGAGGACACCGTGAGTTCATTGCAACCATTAAAAACGCACAAAACCTTCGAGGGCAAAACCCAATTTTGGGAGCACGAATCTTCAACGACGAAAACGAAAATGAAGTTCTCTACCTTTATCCCCGAGGGACGGGTGAAGGGCTGTTTGATTTGGCTTTCGGGACTCACCTGCACCGAAGAAAACTTTATCACGAAAGCCGGTGCGCAAAGAAAATTGAGTCAGAATCAACTGATGGTGATCTGTCCCGACACGTCTCCTCGCGGTTTACAACTCCCCGGAGAACATGACGCCTACGACTTTGGCTCCGGAGCGGGCTTTTATGTGAACGCCACCACTCCTGGCTATCGAGATCATTATCGGATGTTCGATTACGTTTCTGAAGAACTCTATCATTTGGTGCAAAATCAATTCGGGATCTCTGCGTTTTCAATTTCGGGGCACTCCATGGGTGGTCATGGGGCTTTGGTGCTGGGATTGCACTTTCCCGACAAGTTTCGCTCAGTCTCTGCGTTTTCTCCGATTGTGAATCCCTCTCACTGCGCCTGGGGACAAAAAGCGTTTCGAGGATATATCGGTGAAGATAAAGAAGCTTGGGCAAAGTATGACGCCACAGAGCTTGTGATGCGCGGAAAAAAACATTCTCAACCGATTTTAGTAGATCAAGGGACTGCGGATGAGTTTCTCGAAAAACAACTTCTCACCGGTAACTTCGAAGCCGCCTGCAAAAATGAAAATCAAAAGGCGCAAATTCATATGCGCCCTGGTTACGATCACAGTTACTATTTTATTTCGACTTTTATCGATCAACACATCGATTTCCACGCCGAAGTTTTAAAAGAATTTTAAATCAAAGCCCTGAGAAGGGCCTTGATCATCAGACTGAAGAAAACTAGTGAACCGATTGATTATGAATCGTAGTTTCGTCGAACGTCTTTCTAAAAGTGTTCGTTAACTCCATAGCTCCGGTGGAGATGCCCGTGTATGTCGACATTGTTGCGCTCGCGGAATTGGAGCTGATGCCGGTGATTCCATTGCAGGCACCAAAATTTGTATTGCTAAACGCTTGGGAATCGAAATTAAAGCATCCTTCTTGATTTGTTCCGTTGGCCGATGATCCATTATAGTTCGTGTAAGTTTGGCTCACAGTTCCTTGGCTCAAATCATTAGCCTTGGAAGTGAGTGTGGTAAGGATCACAGTACTTCCCGATCCATAATAGTCGTAAGCCAGCAAAGCCGCTGCATTGGTCGCATCGTTAATATAAAAACGATACACCTGTTCTACGTTTGAGTTCTTGCTCGAGAGTTGGAAACGAATCAATTCTGGAGAGGAAGTGTATTCCAAGAAAGAAGTCATGCGAGAAGCCGGAGAGCTGGAAGACTCGTCATGAGAGAAGATCACGTTGGCGCCGTTCACCCCAATTCTCATCACCTGATCCGATCCACCAAATTGAGGATTGTCATCGCCATCCATTTGAATCCGACGCTGATACACACCATCTGAAGAAATATCGGTCACGGTAATGATCAAAGGAATTTCACCGGCCGAATCGATGTTGGGCGCATTGCCAAAGAGATAATCCATGGTGGCTTGAGCTCCTGGGCAGTTTGAACTTCCCCAAGACCGTTTCATTTTAATGGTCTGCGAACCCACAGCTATCTGACGGCTGCTATCTTTTGTCCCATAGAGATCCAGAAAGCAGGCGATCATGATCGAATTTTTCACCCGTCCTAATACCGAAAACTCTTGATCCTCATCCACCAAGCTCGCAACATACTGAGCTCCTGTATTGTTGTTTGTACCACCGCCCACTAAAGGCCAATCTGTCGCTCCAAAGTGAGAGTGATTGGCTCGCGAAGCCCCTAACACCATTGCACTCTGACTGCTACCAGGAAGATTCTGCTTCAAAGCCTGATAAGCCCCGTTAAAGGAACTGCTGGCTGCTCCCCCGCCACCGCCGCCCGAAGAGCATTGGATAAGAGTTAAACCAAAAATACCAAAACTTATTAAAAGCAAAAATTGCTTCATTCATCCTCCTGATTGAACCCCCATTGAACCCAAATTATGGAAACCTGCCAATCAGTTCCCACCAATCTAGATCAACGTGCAGCCCACCGAAAAAAAACGTACACCCGTACAATTCCCCAGAAAAAAAACCAAGAGAAAAAAACTAAAGTCGAAAACGTAAATTCAAAAATGAAATTCAGACGTGACGTCGTGCCCGCGCCAAAACGTGGCAGTGCCACGTTTTAGTGAGGAGCATGTGCTTAGAAGCGAGCGAAGCATAGCGCCGACAGCACGAGCGCGAAAGCGCTCCGCCCGTCATCCAAAACAAGTCCTGAAAAAGAGAAAATGAAAACAACTAAAAAAAGAAAGTAAAGTGGTAGGACGTGACGGGCTCGAACCGCCGACCCATACCTTGTAAGGGTGGCGCTCTACCAAGTTTAACTTTAATTTATAGGATTTAAAGACGGACGAGACAACGTCCAAAGGCGACTATTTGCGTTATCAATATTATACAAAAAAGTTCTAAAACGACTGGCGTGTACAGGTGGGATTTTTGCCAGCTCCATTGATGCCCTTAGAGCAGGCGGTAGCGTTGACCGCAATGGAGGGTCTGAAAATGGACTTATTAAACCGATTGAATAAAAAGGCCGTTGAATTGTGGCAGAAACACATGGAAAGCAAAGACCAACAGAAAAAGGAGCAATTTCTTAGGGAATATAAGGCGGCCCTTATCCAATATGTGAAACACAAGGAATGGTTGAAAGATATGGAAGCTTAGTCAGCAGCACTATATAAGATCTCAGCAGCCAATGATTTCGTCAGGCGGGTTTCTCGAATGGGTTTGTCATGGGAATTCATTGAAATCTTGTAGGTTTGAGGGTCAAGTAGTCTGACTTTATATTTATAGAATCCATTTCTATCATCAGGATTAATACAGCCATCGATGATCCCGCAAAGGGCATATCTCGCCCCCTTCTTCATCGTGACTGAAACAAAATCATCCTTTTTATATTTTGGTCCCAGCAACGAGCCTTGTGAAAAGTGTTTCGTTAGAACATTTCTTACTATTTTCCGAGTCTCGAACTCAGAGACCAGGCCAAATTTTTTCAGTGTGTTTAAAAATCCAGCAATAACTGTTCGGGTTTCTTTTTTTGAGGCATCCACTTTTTGATTTATTGTTGCGAGATCAAATTCTAAATAGAGATCCTGAGCATCCAGCTCTTGAAGCCAAAACGGGTCATTTGCCAAACCGTTCTTCAGGTCAGAAAAATAACCTGCCTTTTCTCCCAAATAACAAATTGAATCTGGCACCATTAAGCAATGTTTGAATTTCGGCATGTCCTCAGAGGCAAAAAGTAGTCTAAAGTACGACTCACAAATGAGCTTGGATGGCCCTCCACCAAATACCGTATTCAATTGATCTGGACCCAAAGACTGAACTGTATCTTTATCAAGATCCTTGAAGCCAATTTGATCGGAATTATCAACTATGACGTCTATTTGTTCATCCCCCAATTGCATTTCAACAGCAACTCGCTTCAGGAATAATTGCACGGGCCGCAACTCAGGAGACTCAAGAGTTAAAAGGGTGCCGTCTGCTTGCTTTGCTTTAATCCTTCCTGGATTTTCTATATGGAATTCCAAAACAGCAGCCGAAGTTGTAGCCATAGAGAACAACCTTCTACAACCAAGAACCATTGCCGAAGCATATTGCCTAATCAGGTCATGACTTCTCTTTGGTTTATTCCCAAAAAGGTCTTTACCTTTTAAAGCTGCATTTGCGGTTTGAGCCGGAATTTTTTTAAGAAGACTCTGATATGTATCGTATGCGATCAAAATATCTTTCGCGAAATAACAAGCCATTGAGTAAATGATATATTGCCCACCGACTTTGTCCGGACGGATTTCATCAATAACAAATACCTTCCGCTCGGGATTAGCCTTCCAATCATTAAATACGTCTTCGATATTTTGATTTTGCGTACTCATATCAACTTGATTTCTGTACTCCAAAATAATCACGTAGTGCCTGAATAATTATCTGGCTCTGCTTTCCACCTGTATCTTTGCAAAGATCTTGAACATGAGAATAAACATCCATCGGAAGTCTTACGGCAATTAACTCCGACTTCTTAACTTTCTTGCTGGCAACTTGTTCTTTTATTTTCTTTTTAAAATCTTTATTCATCAATTGTTATACATCTTGTCATTTAATATGTTATCTTTACTTTATACTTATTGTATAACAAAATTGATTACAAGGAATTTGCAATGAGGCTAGACCATTTTTGTTACATTAGGATTGGGAATCTTCGGCCAAGCATGGCTGATCAAAAATCACAGCTAGTCGCACATAGTTCAAAGGACCTGCGGCTCTTCTCGGATGATTCTACGTCAAAGGAACGGAATGGCTTTAAAAAACTTTGCGAGGCTCTAGAGAATTCTAAAGGCGGTCAGCTCTTTGTTTATGACCTGCGTTCACTTGATAAGTGTTTTAACTCTGCAGAAGACCTCTTGAGTTTTCTCGCCCTTATCGAGCACAGCCGAATCGAACTGGTATCCCTGACAGAATCAATGCCGGAAGCTTTTAATGCCTCTTATATATTGAATACCTACAGGGTGATTTCAAAAGAACTTCACAAGGAACATATTCAAAATAGTCTGCGCCAAAGAAAAAATGTTGGCTTGACCGTGGGAAGGCCGCCCACAAGAGACGATCATCAAATAATTGAGCTACGACGAAAGGGGCTCACTTACCGCGAGATCGCACAGCAGTTAAAAATCTCAATCGGTGCGGTTCAAAGGGGTTTAAGTGATCAAGCTACCTAGACCTTAGTCTGGCCCAATCAATGTATCGTATCATTTTATTCTTGAAAGTTTCGTTAAAATGCTGTGTCATTCTAAATGTAGGTCGAGAAGGACTTTCGGCCAGAACAAAAACCAAGGGAGGATGACATATGTACGACAGCAATATTTTTTCTCAATTACCCATCGCTAAGGCAATAGATAGCTTATCACAGCCTGGCCAGAACTTTCGTCTGGCAGAAGCTTTTGTCAAAAATGCCGACTCAAACGTAGAAGTTCAATCGTTTGTTACAAAACTGCGGCAATTAATTGGCCGCAACACAGCTCCATTTTCAACAAAAATCGGCACCCATCCTGACTATGAATATCTTAAAAGAGGGCAAGATACAAAAGGCCCAATAACGTCGATTTTTATTGATATAAAAGGCTCAACTCAGCTCTGGGAAAAATTCCCCTATGAAACCGCGTTTTTCATGCAAAATGCCATCGTTCAAAGTGCGATTTATGTGATTCAAGCTTTTGATGGCCACGTTGTTCGTATTCACGGAGACGGAATATTTGCAGTTTTCGGAAGAAAGACAGCTTCATCTGAAAACTGCTTGCTGGATGCTTTGAATGCATCCTCAACCACATTATTCTTTCTTGAAACTTACCTTACAGAAAAATTTAAAAACTTAGGATTAAGCCCCCTTAAGATCAGAGTCGGCGTAGACCATGATAAGGATGCCTATTGGAAACACAACGGCATTGATGGTTGTAATGAATTATCACCAAGTGGTCTCTATGTGAGTCTGGCCGCTAAACTCCAAAGTCGCGCTAGTGCCAACTCAATTATGATTGGCGATAATGTCAAAAGTAATCTGCAACTTCCTGAGGAATTTCTAACCGTAAAAACTTTTATTGAAAATGGTAAAGAAAAAACGGATCCATACATTCGCGGCACCTATAGGATGTGGCTATTCGACTGGGAAAACCACATGGGTAAATTCTCTTGGGTTACACGTGAAAACGGCAAACTTCTTCCAGCTACGACCGGCTCCAATATGTTCCATCTACACTCACAAGTAGTTTCTTCATTTGGCCAGCTGCAGCGTGTTTTCCCAAGCTCAATGGAAGTTATTAATAAGGGGGAAACAATAAGGTTTTCACTTGGCCCACTTCCGAAAAATTGCGCGATTAGATGGTATGTAGAAAATCGAGGCGATGAGGCGACCGAAGCCAAATGTTTATACTATGAGGTCCCTGAGTCGAAAAATAAAACCTGGGTTGAACGAGACACGGCATATTGGGGGCATCATTATTTAATCTGCAAAGTCACGTTTCCAAGTGGAAAAATTGCGGAAAGAAGAATTGGTGTGTTTGTCGGACCAAACTGGGCAGAACCCAAACAACTGCCAACCACAGCACCACAAAAACAGTACATTCCAGAACCAAACCGTGGACTCATTCCTCAAATGGCATATTAAGTATGGCAGATTTGCAGACGGCAAAGGATATTAACAATTACGTGACCGGCTACATCAAGGTGGCAGATGCCAAGGTGGCCGGTTTTGTAGCCGTCAGCACTGCCGTATCTAGCTTTATCTTACCAAATTTATACAAGTGGTTAGCAGAAACTCCCATTAACGGCTGGTATTATTTATTTTGGCTATTACTTGTCGTCGGGAGCCTCGCACTTGTTGGCACCCTCATCTGTGCGTTAAATGCGTTAGCTCCAAATGCAAAACCCGCACATTCTCTGGTTTCGTTTCCAGACATCGCTAGCATGACTCCCGAAAGTTATTCCAAGGCATACCTCGCCTTGTCAGAAAAAAATCTCATCAACGAATATCTAAAACACAATGTTACCCTATCATCTGTCGCTGTTGGAAAATTTAAATGGTTAAAGTACGCGACCAAATGCTCGTACGTGTGGGCAATATTGTTCGTTATCTTGTATGTTTGCTACGCAGCGACCGCGATCAAATAAATCAAAAAAACTTGTCTTGCTCCACTTAAGGCGTTGCCGACAACTGCAATCACGACACCAAGACATTTCGCTGCGTAAAATACGTTCGCAACTATGATGCTGACACAATCACATTTAACATACCCAATGTTCACTCCTAATGGCCGAGAAATATCTTCGCCGAAGTCACCACTTAAATTCAAATTACTCACCTTTATTGACCAAAAGACGTTGTGATGTACCACGGTACAGTCCAACGTCTTTTACTTATTAAAGACGCTTTTATTGTCGATAATAAATATTAATGAGTGATGAAATCAAAATAGGCGTGATCCTAAAACATTTGATGAAGGACAAGAAACTGACTTTTAAAAAATTAAGTCAGATTTCTAGCGTACCAATTTCCACTATAAAAACATGGAGCGCCGGCGTAGAGCCTAAATCTTTGTCCCACGCCAGAAAGGTCGCCCGAGCTTTAAACGTCTCCGTTGAATATCTTGTGTTTGGTGAATCTTCATCGCACGCTCCAACCATGAACGAACTACTAACTAAAGAGCTTTTCAGCGGATGGTGCAAAGTCACCATTGAAATGCCCATTAATGAGCCCATTTTAAAGAAGAAGGACATCATCACATGAAAATATTCTTAATTGTTATCCTTATTCTCCACACAACTAGCGCACTCAGCGACAACTGCGGAACTGTGGGCGATGATTTAAAAAAAGATGTTCAAGAAGCACATAGTACTTTTAAGAAATCAAAAAAGGACTTTATGGAAGCTAAGCATTCATTTGATAAAAAGATTGCCGAGATGATTTCAGTCAGTGAGAAGTATCCTGAATGTCAAAAAAAACATCATGCCATTGGTAAACAAGTACAAACTCAACTTAGCGAAATGCTTGACTACCTAAACGCAACACTCCCAGAAATCGTCTCTTATGATGACTGGTTCACACTAGTAAATACTAAAATTAAAAACGGGAAAAAGTATGCATTTATTGCCTGTGTCTATGGGCCAAGAAATGCCACGTCGGTGAATTGTGGATTGCCTGGAACGACAGCCAAAAGAATTTTCTACAGTACCGATGATATGAGAAGTATTGATGCTAAAAAAAGATGGATTAATTCTATAGAACAAAAAATGTGCGTTGAAGCCTATGTCACTGCCGGACAGGCTTTTATCGTTGATGTCGCCCCAGAAAGTAAATGCTCGAACTAAAAAGCTACACTAACATCGTATTGATCGTGCTTCTAATAGGCTGTTCCACAACAGCTCCACCGCAAGACTATACAACGCCAGTGGAAGTTTACTTAAGTGCGAAGGAAAGAGCGGAAAAAACTGGTTCCAGTGGTGATTTTTCTTTAGATTATTTAAAATCCCAAGCCGCAATGTATCTGTATCACCAAGCGCAGGTTGAGCTCAAATCAGGAAACTCTCCTCTGGCCGTTAGACAACTTTCTGAAGCGAGACAATACAATCCCTGGCATGACGATATAAAAGACCTTCACAAGATTGCTACTCAAATTCTTGTTAAATCTACAAAAAATATACATACCGCAAACTGTGAATATGTGAACGAGAGACTTGCCACAATAAATAGATACGCCAATGATCGACTCCACGAGCTAAATAACTTAATAGAAAAGTGCCATTTCACCCCGTCAAAAACGTTTACTTTTACGCAAACTAAAACAACACCTGTTTTCAAAAAGATAGAGCAAAAAATTTACTCAAATTATTCGTCTGAACTTGAAAATATAACTCAAAGAAATAGCTATATTCCGAAGCAAGAGCTTTTGAGCTATGCCATTAACTTTATTTCCAGCATTAAATTTGAGACGTCGAAAATAGAAATTGCAGAGGAAAATGACAACAAAAATGCCGTCACTATATTTTTACCATTCAAAGTAAAAACAGAAAAGAAGAGCAGTAAGGGGTACTGCTTAGAAATGGAAAAGCTGCTCAGTAATGATCGATATGCAAAGCAATCCCAAAATACTCCATATGGGATGGCTCCAGACAGTCTTTTAGAGTGCACGTACTTTAATTTTTGGACTGGGGACAAAAAAATCGTATTTATTACGTTGCCCAAATGGCACTCATCATTAAAAAATATTTGGCCACTACCGAAAGAATATACTATATACTTCGCCTTTAAATACAAAGATCAAACTCAACGAATATTCAAAAATAGAGTTCTCACGCACTTTTCCCCATCAGATATCGAAACTGGATATGGTTTTCTATTTAAATTTATAGAAGGGGATCTTCCCTTCAAAATAAAAGATGATCGGCCTTATGTGGAAAAAACTGATAATTTCTTAGCTTTAGAAGTAAATGCAAATGAACTGCTAAATTTAGACTCTGTAAACATAGAAATTGATTTAAGAAACATCCCTAAGTTGTAGTAGGCAAATCTCCTCCACCTAGATCTCTATGTTCGATTCATGAAAAACCATCATCGCAGGCAGACGCATGTGTGCAGCAAAGAAAAAGAAAACGCATAACTTTTTTAAAAATATTTTAGCTTAAATACGGGACTGTCGATCAGGGACTTCCTGCGTTTGTCATAACTCTGAGTCGTCTTCACATTTGAATGATTCACCAACTGAGACACTTTATATAGGTCACAACCGCCCTCAAGTAATGACCCTATTACCGTTGCTCTTGCGCTATGAGGAGTAATCTTTGTTTTAATTCCAATTTTTTGACAATGATACTTGATGATATAGTCAACACTGGTACCCTGAAGTTTCTTATTTGATCCCAAAGAGATCCGATTCGGTGATCCTTGAAATAGGTAATCAGTCCCTGTGAGTTCGCGACCAATGGCGCGCATGTACTGAATATAATTTTCTAGATGAAAAATTGCTGCGGGATGAAGCGGTACCCGTGATACTTTTCCGCGCTTTCCCACAAATTGAATTATTTTGAGCCCCTGATGTTCCTGGTAATCGGTAAATTTTAGGTTGATGAGCTCGCCCTTTCTCATACCAGTTGAGAATAACAACACCAATACTGCCATGTGAAGCGGGCCAGATCTTTTATTTAGGTCTACGGAGTCCAGTAAAGCTTTCACCTGGTCATCACTTAAATCACTGGTTGGAGTAATAACTTGATCGGTCGGTCGCTTTACATGCTCGGCTGGATTGGAAGTCATGAGCCCTTTTTCGATCAAAAATGCACAGTAACTCGCGATGGCCGCGAGCTTGCGGATGATTGTCTTTGGACAGTACGGCTGGCCACCACCGTCCAACCTAGATCCTTGTAACGTGTTTCTAAACCCAACGACATGCATTTTATGTAACTGCTGCGGATGCTTGATTGGTCCAAACTCTACTTGCACATACTGAAAGAACTGACATAGGTCTAGCTTATATGCGGCCCTCGTGTGTTCTGAATCAAAGTTCTCAAAAAACTCGTATTCGAGCTGTGAAGCATACCCACCAAATGAACTTTCGGTACCGCCTAATACACCTACATTTTTTATCGCTAAGTCTCGGCCCATATCCAGAACCAACCTTTCTACTACATAAATGCCATTATGTAGTAGAACGGTAGCTGAATAGTTGAACCTATCAATAGAACACTGAGCTCAGTACTACCTTAATACGTCCCAAGCTATATCCCATACTTCGATAACAGGCGTTGGACACTATTTTTAAATACTGGTGATAGCTCTGATCGCCGTTTTAGTTCATTAAATAAGTCGGCCCTTGAAATAGATTTCAGTAACTCAGCGTAAGTGTCACTATTTGCCGGTTCGTCCTTCAGTCCAATCAAAGCAATACCAGTAAGGACAACCTGATTTAGCGTATTTTTATCTGCTTTTGAATATTCTGGATTTACAAATTCGATTGAGAGACTGACAGGATTACTGGGATCATCCTTCTTTAATAAGTTGAAAAAACGCTTTGCCTTTATAGATTTTAAATAAACTATGCCTTCAACGTATAACTTACCATTTTTTACTTCTGCGTTTTCGATTCGACCAATAGTTAGATTATCATGTTCAGCATTGACGATAACTTCGCCCTGGCTGACGAGAGACAGATTAATACCTTGTTGTTTTATTATTTCGCCGTGCGTGTCCCTCGACTCAGAACTGGCTACGCCACCAAATCTAAAAAAAGTATCATTGTTACTTTTTAAATGAACCGTAAGTGTTTTCATCACGGCCCATCGTACATTTTAAGCAGAATCGCTTATTAGAATAGGTCACTCATAACCTCTTCTGTGATTTCCATAATCCACTGATCTAGATCGATACTTTCTGACTCAATATACTCAAGCTCTTTGCTAGAGAACCCTTCATTTAAAATGAGCCTAATGGCATCCAAATACTCACGCTGACTATAGGTTGGATAACCATTAGACTCTTTAATTACGCTTTTAATTTTATTTTTTATTGTTTTCATTGATAATGGTGTCGGCAACTATCTTCTGGGCTTTAATTTTCTTTCGCCCCTCCGAAATCTTCTCACCTCGATACCGTTCACTAATGTTAAACACGACAATTTTGCCACCACGTACTTTACGCGCATGAAGCAACTCAGTAGTACCATATTTGGGGCAATTTTTTCCGACAGCAAGTGCCTCCAAATCGCCAACTGAAAGACCAAGTCGTTTCGCCTGATCCGATAGCTGGCTGTTAAGTTCTGAACTTTTTTGAGTATCTTCATTTTTTTTAAAAATTCCCACACTTACCTCCGTATTTGTACACATCACACTGACTGACAAAGATAGAGGGTCAAGAGAGGCAATTAGTTGTACTAAACTAAGGCGTAATACAAAAAAGCGTCCATGATATGGAAAATGCGAATGAGATTTGTGAAAAACAACTCAATCTACATCGCAATTTTACAACATTATCTACAACACTTAAAAAATAATCATTTATTCGTTTGCTTCTTATAATTTTCTATGGCCACTGATATTCGTCGATCCCCCTCAATCAACTGACTTCTATTGCCGAATGACAAATATTTTGAGTATATGTGATAAAAATGCTTTCCCGATTTCTTGCTAATTCCAAGAATAATAAATTCAAAAGGTTTTCTATACACCGCTTCTGCTATTTGTAAGTATAATGCTGCTGATAAGAAGTACCACCAAACCCTTCTGTCTCCATCATAAAAATACTGAAGATCCTCTCGCTCAAACCTTGATGACTTAAGATCAATAATTCTTCCTCTTTTAACATCGAGCCAGTCATACCTCGCTTTTACCTTACACCCATTGATATAAGCACAAACCGTAACTTCTGCCTTGCCTATCTTAAAATGTTTTTTATAACTTTTCCTCTTCCTATATCTACGGATGATTCTATTCGCTCTTTGGAAGACTCTTCTTGTTACAATAATTTTATTATTATGAGCGGATTTAAATCGTTCAAACCTTTTTCCTCTTCTGACTGCACCTTCGTAAATAGCAAAGTCTTTTAACGTGTTTTCGGGCTCTAGCAAAAGACTATGCAAAAGTGTTCCAAAATCTAAGTTATCCTGAGTTGATTTTTTCTTTGGCTTTTGTGGAGATAAAAATGTCTCACGATAGTTTTCCCACCCTCTAAATAGAGCCTTAAGGCGCGAAGAATTAAGCCACTCAGTGTCAGCGTGATAATCTTTATTTGAACATTTTGGATTTTCTCCAAACTGAAGTTTTACCATAAAATCCTTCAATAACTCCGTATGACAAAAAAGAGGAATTTAACTATTAATATTTTATATATTTAATAAGCTGAACATAAATAACAATAAAATAATAACAAAAATTTAATTCCTGATAATTGAGCAAATTATCGAACGGAAATAAATTTTAATTATTATTATTTTTGTACTTGTACTTATGCTTATTTTTATACTTATGCTTATGGGATCCTTAGCGTAACCCCTGCGTAATCCGCGTCTAGAATATCTTTCTCAAATACCCGAGAATAGATCCATGAATACTTCAGCGAGC
>JAIEOS010000029.1 GCA_019750295.1 Bdellovibrionales bacterium
TTGTGCTTAATAAATTCTTCGGGAGTCATATCGCCCGCCATTCGGCCCGGCTGAGTCCCTGATTTAAGTTTTTGGCAGAGCTGTTTTTTACTAAGACCCACCCATCCCATCTGACGAGGAGCCAACTGCCAGTGTGGTGCGCCTGGAACTAGTGAGTATTTGTTGTTCTCGGTTCCGTGGCAGGCATTGCAATGGACGGCCGTGGTGCCGTGATCTTTGGGACCGCGTTGAACGTTCATGATATGTTCGTGCATATCCATTCCTTGCAAAGGACGATCGCCAGCGGGGTGACAGTTGAGACAACGTGGATGTTGAAACACTTTCGCCGCTTGATCAAAATAGTTTAAAGACTGTTCGCGCTGAGAAGATTGCGCCAAAATAGCTTGAGAACTCAGAAGAAAAAGTATACCCGAAATCGCGAATAGAAAAACTGCGAACGATTTTTTCATAATGGCTCCTCTCCGCCTTGTCCTTAACACTCTAGACCTTTCACTCTCCTGTCAATTTGGAAAAATGGGTCGTCGGTATGGGAATATTTCCCCGACACCTACGTCTAATCAAAATGGCTCGAGAGTGACATTGGTCTTTCGATTGCATCACTTAAAATACAAAAGCAAAATGCAGGTTCGGCTCGTCCAAGCTCACAACCCATGAAGAGTGAAAAAGATTGGGAGAAGAGCTCCGATCAAACATCAGATCAAAGATCTCAAGAGTCTTCCAGTGGCTCCAGCCGTAGAGAAGATCAGGATCTTACTGACTCTGACGTTTAAACAGAATTCTTTTAAGAATTTAAGATGAGCTCAGTGAATGCGTCACAGATTGGATTTGTGACGCATTTTTTTTATTCGGCTAAGCTGCCATCTTCTTCGAGAGGCTGGCTATTAAAGTAATTGGTGACGGGTCGAAAGACGTCATGAATCCCGCGACCAATCTCGGGATTATGGTAAGCCGCGTGGGCCGGCATGCGTTTCGCTTTAAAAGTTTTTTTACCCCACAGGCTACTCATAAACGTATCCAATGAATCCCCAGCGCCGCGGCGGCCTCGTTTGCGTTTTACTTTTTGGTTTTGTTTTTTGAGAGCCGCAATGGCTTGCGGCGACTGCGCTCCGCCCCCGCGATGAAACTGCGAATTAAAATTTGCGCTATTGCTCGACCCGGGAGCGCGCGGACCTCCAGTGCCTGCGGCGGCTGATCCTGCTGCAGGAGATGCCCCAGCTCCACCGACAGCGCCTCCGCCGGCGAAACTGGCACCAGGCAATAAACCACCGGCTGCGGGCACTGACGCTCTTCGTGCAGATGCAGCTCCGCCACGACCACCGCCACCCGTAACCCCATCGCTCGAAGAGAGCGAATCGCTTCCGAGAGCGGGTGCACCGGCACCGATACCGCTACTCGATCCGCCACCATCGCTCTGAGATCTTCCGCCGGTCACTTCGCTCCCGCTACCACTGGGTGCAGACGCAAAGCTGCCACCACTTCCTCCACCACCACCACCGAAGGAGCCCATCGCACCACCAGCGCCGCCGGCATCCCCCCCGGCTCCACCTTGGGATGTCGTTGCTGCTTGAGCTTGGCCCGAGTTCTGTTCAGTGACGGGCGTCACGTTGCCATTGACGGCGTCTTGATTAGTCGAAGGATTGTCGTTTCGTTCCGTAGCCACTGTTCTGGGAGGGGTCGGTGTTCTGGGAATATCTCCGAAAGCTAGGCTTCGAAATGAGCTCTCCTGAGTGGGTATTCCGCCGTTTCTAATCATATCGAGTTCACGTTGCCGTAAAATTTGCGTGGCCTGTGCATCAGTGATTAACGGGCGAGCCGAGGGGACGGAGCAAAGTTCGCCTAACTGCCCAAACTGATTTTTGTCGTACTCCGTACAATTATTGTTTTGAGGAATTGCGCAGGCCTGAACGCAGGTCGTGGCCATGTTCTCGTCACAGTGGGCGGGACGCGGATTAGTCTTGCAACGAATCTGAATGTCAGCAACTGCGGTACGGCAAAGAGCAACATTTCCACAGTTATACTTTTGATCTAAACATCGATTCCTTTGGGCGTTAAACTTGCCTGCTTCCCAAGTATTATTCGGACGTACATTTCCCGGAGTTTGTTGGCAGGCCTCTAGGCAGTCTTGTTTGAGAATGCCTGTTTCTTCGCCGCGACCCCTCGTCGCTTCATAATCATCTGCCGCTTTCGTACACTTTTCTATCTTCTCGCGATATGTATCTGCATTCGCCATCATCGAGTACAATAGTACGAAAATAGCTGATAAGTTCCGTGCAAAATGGATTGGTCCCCGCATAGACTAATTATCGGATATAACCGCACATTTTTTAAAGATTTGATAAAATTAATTTTCTATTAAAATTTAGCAGTTTAGAGAAAATCATTTGTACTATTTTGAGACAGCAGATCCCCGCCGCCAGTTATTAAATTTCAATAGTAGTATCCAACGATTGGTCTTGGTCTTCATCATTGAACAAACCCTCTACACCTTCGTAGCTCGCAGGACCAACTGGCGTTCGGCATAAACGTGTTGCTGGAGAAGTGAAGTCGAATGCGGCCGCGAAATTATACTGTACCAGAACCGATACCACCACTTTTTTTCCGTCGACAATGCACTCTCGAATGTAGTTTGGATGTGCGCTATATTTCTTTTTGAAATCTCTAAGTCCGTATATTCTGCATTGGTTCGCCATGATGTGAATTGGTTTGTCACCTATATCTACACCACAAACGACCCTTGCGGAGGATGTGGAAGCGAACACTATAGACATGATAAAAAGAATCCATTTCATAAAAACCTCAAAAATAGCAAAAGGTAGATCAACATTGTTTAGGGCAGAATTAGAAAAAATTGAAATCTTATCTCAGGATTTGTAAATTTTCTCGGACTCTGCACGCGGCTTCCACCCAATGAATTGCAAAGTCTAAACCAGCTTCCGGTAGGTTGGAGGTGCTCCCTGTTCTCTTTAATGAACCAAAGTGTCTAAAGTTAAGACAGCTCTTGTGTATTTCGTCATCGACTTAGTCCGCAATCCTTGCAGCAAAGATTATAACCTTTAAAAGTTCATCTTTGTTCAAAGGGGAAGTTTTAAAGCTCATGAACTTGGAGGTCAGAGTTTTTGAGCTTCGTTTGAAGCCATTTTGGGCTAAGAAAAGCGTTCGATCCTGTATCCAAACCCTCCAATGGGATATCGGATTGTTTTGACTGACGATATGGAGATGTCCGGTCCGGAATCTTATCAATGATTTTGGTACCCATTGAATGCTATCCTCCGAAGCAAACTTTTTTAACTCCTCTGAATTTTCGAAATATTGATCATTTTTGTAGTTTAAACTATTAGAAGCGATTGCCAAAGAATAGGCGACTCTCAATCGATCATAGACTACATCGAAGGACACACAAGTGAACGATATCCCATGCTCTTCACCGTTCGTATCAACGTTGTCGACAACGACTTGAACATTATTCAGTTTATCGTGAGTAATCCAAAGTCTCCAAGGCCTTTGGAACTGTTCGCTGCCTTCTATATAATAAATTAGACTTTTTCCGGCGAAGGACTCGATCTCATTGAATTGAATCTCATAGTCTTCACCAAACGCAATTAGACATTCTTTGAGTGATTTATACTTCATTCGTAACGCATATCCTTCTATTCTAATTTTGGTACCATTGAGGCTTAATGTCCGTAGGAATGTAAATCTGCAAATGTCCACCGGGGTTGTTGCCTTGCGGGCCTGTTATTGACATCCAAATTTCTGTATTTTGCTCGATAGTAAATTTTGTTCTCATCTCAGGAAGGTAATCAAGGGAAAACTTTCTCTGAGCTTCTGTAAATGAAATATTGGCAATATCGTCCCAACTTGTAAAAAATTGACCGACTTGATTATTAGGGCCATGGAAACGGCCGAGCTCTAGGGGCCGGTCGAGTTTAATTGCGATCACGTCCGCGCCGGAGGCTGTTGGAGGTTTGGTGTACACCGTTGTGTTCTTTAAGAAGTTGTTTATATCGTCGCTTCTATAGACCCCAACGACTGCCGTCTCGTCAAACGAAGATACTTTCAAAATGTCCCCAGCGTTGGTAGCTACTGACGAAAGCTTTGCAAACGGATCGCTTTTTAGCACCAGTTTGCCGTAGTCTTCGGCCATCTTGTTTAACTCCGGGATGGGTGAATTTTTAAGTTCTCGATACAGCTTTAAGCTTTCTCCCGCTTTTTCTTTTGGAATAGTTTGGGAGAGAACTTTTCGGTATTCATATCTAAGGCCGTCTAATGTCTCGCTGATGGCCGCGGTCATTTTTGCGCTGGTCTGGGCCGAAAAGTTTTTGGAGAAATTAAACGCCTGCTTCGTCGCCTCTACCGCTTTCGTGGAGGTCACTGCGAAGCGTGTACCTTGCAACTCAAGTTTTATGGCCGTGCCGGCTCCGGCGGTGAAGTAGGCAAAGCCCACTTCGAACGTGATGGCTCCTAAAACTTTTCCCCTTTCGCGAGCGGGACCGGACTTGATCACTTCCCAGTTTTCGACGGCCACTCCCCAAACGGCCTTACTGATCTCCGGAATCGCGTGATACAGGTTCACTGCCGAGTCAATAATGTACCTGGGGTCTTCTTTGACGGCCTTGACGTAGTCTCTCGCGGCCGCAGCAAGTTCTGGGAACATTTTTATTGTCGACACCAATTGATCGACAGCACCTTCAGCAAAACCTAGCGATCCTTCGAGGAGGGCCTGCGAAACTCGAAGATAAGCTTCTCCTCGCAGGCGATCCCCATCAGCGATGTGATCGGCAAATCGTAGATGAGCTAAGCCCACGGCATATTGTGTCTTGGCTTGATCCGAAAAATTCTCTAGGCCCTTTGATTGTCCCCAGGCCGCTTGGTATTTATTGCCGAGCCGTTGCACGATCTGTTTGTTGACCGGGTCTTGAGATTCGGGCTGAAATTGGGCCAGGGGACTCGTAGGAAGAGCGGGATCTAACTTTTCGGGAACCAAAATACCGTGAGAGTTGAATCCCTCCACATTCGAGTGATCTGTCGCGGACTGAAGAGATTCATAATCCTCAACAGCTTTATTAAAATTTCCACTGGCGAGGTCTTTGTTGAGCTGATCCGCGACGTCTTTTCGAGTATTGGGGTCCATTTTGTAGCTTCGAAAGCTGAGAGGATCCCTTGCGATCGCGACACCCGTCTGGATTTTATAAATTTCAGTGGGATCGATGGCGGAAAGCTGTCCTACAACGGAGGACAAAAGAGCCATGTTTTGGGTGGATGTGTTAGCAACGGAATTGCGTGCGCTCTGTAGAGTATTCGTACTTTCTTTGATGGCTTGAGCAAGGCTGTTATTCGCCTGTCGACTGTGTTGCAGTTCTTCTCGGAGGTGATTCGAGTATCTCTCTAGAGACTTGTTCAGTTGGGATTGAGATCCTCCACCAAGGAACCGGTCGAATGTTTCGATTCCTACTTTTGCGAGATCGACGTAGCCCGTTTGCGCCGAGCCCACCACAAATCCGTGCCCGACCGCCTTGCCGGTGGCATCGAAGTAGGTTGAGGCACCGAATACCGGTCGGGATCTGTAGGCGTTCAGGTCCAGACTTAATTGATGAGGGGCCGTGGGTTTGTAGCCTTCAAGAATGGAGTAGTTGTTGGTGACCGCCTGAAAATTTTTTCCACTCGAATCCGTTTGAATTACGGTTCGTCGACCGAACTCTACGGATTCGATGCCCATGGATCGCGGGTCGGAAGTCCTAGAATGCGGTCTGTGGTAAATCACTGATACATTTTGCTCGGCCACACTGAGCTGACCGCTGAAAATAAAAAAGAAAATGATCGATAGTAAGTAGATCCGAGATTTCATTTATTGAGAGTCCTTCATTAAATGCTCGAGCTGCTTAAGTGAGTTATCAAAATTCAATATGGCGCTGACATAGGAGTAATTCGCTCTCACTTTCATGTAATCTAAACGCCACTTTGAAACGGCGGCGTCGTAAGTGGGTCTATGCTTCGGCTCGAAAATCGCTTTAATGGCATGGGCGATAACGTCCATGAATTGGCTATGAAGGGAGTTGACCGTATTATCAATTTCTAGATCAGCCATCAGCTTTTGGACTTGTGGATCTTGAAGGTCACGATTGATTTGGCCCACGTGCACGATTTTGATCAGTGTTCTTAAAGCTCTACCTTGAGACTGTAGTGCTTCGGCCCAAGATATGGAGTTGATACTTTTGGAAATCTTCTGGCGTTCGGTCAATAAGAACTCGCCGATATCATACTTGACCATTTCGATCATGCGACTATTTAAAGTGGTGTCTGCGGTTTTCGTGTTGTTCTCTCTTGTCAAATCTTGAAGCAGCTTCTCTTGATTCACTTCTGCTATCTTAACAGCGCAGTGTCCGTTCTTTCGATAGGCAAAGTCGTCTTTGATTTCGCAAATCGAATTTTCACCCACGCACTTGTTGAGCTTGTAACCCCGTAGAATCTCTATCTTACAAAAGTTTTCTTGAATGCGTTGAGCTTCTTTCCGAGTTGCCTCTACGCGATCACTTACACTTTTATTTTTTCTACTTAGAAGATCTCTGATATTGTTGTCTATAGACGTCGCTTGACCAACCACTTGTGAAATCTCTTCGAGAGTTGCTAAATGCTCTTTACAAGACTGTTTATACTCCTTTGCAATATAATCGGCTCGAGGCGTGTTTATAAATTTATGGTTCTCCGCATCGATATACTTTCTCATTTGTTTGTAAGCTTTGCGGCTGCTGGAGAGGTAACTGACCAGGGCTACAACGGCGACCACGGCAAATCCAATACCCCCGGTGGCTACAGCGGCCGAAGCGAGAGCGCCCGTAGATGCTAGACCCACAGAGATGGCGAGACCACTGGCGGAGCCTCCGTATTTTATAAAATCGTTTGTACCTTTATCTTCGTAATTTAATGATTGATGTTGGACGGAGTTTTGGCCGGGGTCGGTCGAAACAGATAATTCAGTAAAAGCACGGTAGGGGGGTGGTGGTGGAGCGATAGGTAGAGAGGAATCAAAGTCCATATCGGCGACACCGGTTTCGCATTCGTAACGAAAGTGGTTCAGAAGATTGACCATGGCTCCTTCGATATTCTGCAGTTCCATTTGTAACTCGGAAGGCTTAAATGAGAGATCCAGTAATTTGGTATAAAGAACTTCGTAGTCCTTTATCGCTTTTTGAATGGCTTCGCCCGATTGCGCGAGACTATTCGCATCTAAACGAGAGAATCGGTTAAGACTTTCCTCCATTTCGGTCAAAGAGCTCAGGTAGACTGTGATTTGTCTTTTTGCTTCTTCGACCCGCGCGAGATTGATTTGCAATTTTTCGAGTGCTTTTCGAAAATTTCTTTCAACCATGAACTTGACTTGCGCATCGGCTCTTTCGCGAGCTTCTTTTACGGCGTTTTCGGCAGGCGCCAAATATTCGTTTCCCCAACTGCGAGCGGGAAGTCCTAGGCTAATGCAGATGATAATTTTGACAAGCGATTTCATTTTGAACCTCTACTGGATACAAGCTCTCGTGTTTCCGAGAACTCTTGCGCTTCGATCCTTATTTACAAACCCATCTCTCACGAATCGAAATTCGCTTTGCATTTCTCCATTAAGAGCTCCAACATTCTGTGTAATCATTTCGACCATGAGACCTAAAAAGTTAGTAGGATCCGGATTAGAGCTTGAAGACAAGAATCTAAAGTTCATATCAAGCTCGGTGATGGCACGGATACGAGTGTCTTCCATGCTCGCAATAAAGTTGCCGATCTTTGAGGTATCGATCTTTTTTGAGTTGGAGGCGTTGAACTCTCGCAGCAGCTCGAGGAAAACGTTTTGAAACTGCTTCTCCATTTGCGAGAGACCGTCGAGGTCATTGAGGAGCTTATTAGAGCTGACAGACGCGGGTCCGACTGAAAACTTCGACCTAAAGGTCGTGATATCTTTTTTGGCGACAGCATAGGGTGTTGAACTCAGGTCGACTGTGTTTCGAATGATTGTGTAAGCATCTTTAAGTTGTTTAAATTTTTCGGCGCTGTTCCTGACTTGAGAATAAGTTAGACCCTCTTTTTCCCATTTGTAGACCGCATCAAGAAGTGCACGGAGATATTCAAAATTGTGGCTATCAATTTTTCGTCGAGCACGATCCAAAAGATAGGTGGCAAGTTTGAGACCGAGCACTTCTACGTTCTCTCCCGTGTGCGGTAATTTAATGGATGTAGTTGAGCAGTAGGGGGCCACTTCCTCTAAAAAAGACAACGCGACCTCGTGACTTAACATCACGGCGGCGGCTTTAAGATCCCAATTGTATTGACCCGAATCTGGCGACAGCATAATCGCCGAAAGGAGTTGGGTCGTTTTTCTGATATCTTCGAGTGAGGTATATGAAACAAATTTTTTGATATTCTCTGGGGACGACGTAATGCCTAAGATTTGCTTTACTAATTCGAGGCGTTTAAGTCCTTTATTTTTTTGTATTGTTTCTTCGTCTTCCAATTTGCTGAATTCTATGCTTGCTTCACTGAGCTTTTGAAATAAAACTTCGGTGGCCACTAATTTATCGTTTTTCGAAACAAGCGGGTGAAATTCAATTGAAAATTGTCCCGTGACCTCGGAGCCTTTCACTGAGTTTTTATCATCGTATGTGAACTCTTGATAGACATCTGTTTCGGGGGCTCCCCAAATGACCTCCATTGCCTCACGCGCACCTGTCTGGTGATTGGTATTTAAAGACACCATCTTTCCGTCATTAGAAAAAACGGGGCTCAGCATACCCTCATAAGATTTACGCTTAACGATAACCGCCCAGGTATTCTTTGGCATGCGGTAACCAATTCGAAGGCGCCCGCGCATAAAATCTTGATCGGCGGCATAGTTCATTGTGTCCACTGAGCACGTTTTAGCATTGTGGTAATTATACTTACGTACTTGCTGATCTTTCAGGTTGACCTCGACAGTTTCAATTTCGTTCTTAGTTTCAAATCGAGTCTGTAGGGTGAGGGATCGAGTTATAAAAGGCCCAGCCCACGCATCGATGCGAAGTTCGCCGGTTTGTTGAATTCTTTTTTCACCTGCCGCTGAGATGGCGGCGTGGCGATCGACACTTCTAGGTTCGATTTTACCACTCAGTCGACCGCACTTGGCGAATTTGCCGCGTTTCTTATGGGATCCTACGCCTGAGACCATCATTCCCACTTCGAGATTAGACTGCACAAAAGGCTCTGCCCAAACTGGTGTTGCCAAAAGTAAAAGCGATAGCATCATAGTTTTTTTCATCATGGGTTCTCCAAGGCCTTGCGGCCATAAGCTCTTATAAAATCCTGGTAAATCTTTGGGTGGGTTTTTAGGTTGTCTAGGGTTGGAATCGCCTTGTGCCATTTAAGGGCTTGAGTGAACGGCCCAGACATAGAGGTACGGCTAAAAAGACGAATTTTGGAAACTCCATGAGGGAACTTCGCAATATCCACCATTTTTTGGGAGAGCTGTTTGTCTTTTTCAGCATCATAGTATGGGAAATACAGGTTCAAGTTTTTTTCTCTTGTCGGATCATCCTCAGGATCCAACGAATTGTAGGCCATATCGCAGTATCGATTGAATTCCGCAAAATTGATCATTCTCTGGGGATTTAGAGCCTCAGGCACGTCCTCAGGTTTTTCTGTTGTATATTCGAGAGAGTCTAAAGACGAGATCTCTTCCCAAGCTACAGAGCGAGGGGAGTTCGGTTGCTTGAGCTTGAGAGTAGGAATCGATACGACTTGCTCTTGGAAAATATCGGTCTCTAGCAAAGTAAATGTCTGCCGGCTGACCACATCGAAGTAGGAAACGTACTGATTAAAGAGCAGGTGGTTACCTTCGGATCTGGCATCATTTTCTCGAAACTCTTTCCACTGGGGGTGGAAGCGACAGCGCTCGGTGGCCCACTTGTGGGTGAGAACGTGTGCGTCTCGCACTTGAGTCATTGGCACTAGGTGTGTCCACGTGTTGGCCTCCTGTTGGGGAAGATCTTTGATCTCCGCCAAAGCTTTTTTCCAGTCGTCATCAGAGGTTGAGAGTGTGGACAGACCCTTTGCTAAATTTGGAGTTTGCTTCCAGGTCGAGAGATCAAATTCGGGAAACCATTCGGTATCCGTGGCTTTACGGTAGTGGCCGGTGACCTGCCTCTTAAGATAATAGGATTGTGCGCCCTGAGTGAGTTGAAGTATTTCATTGAAAGTGCAAGGAATCGACTTCGATGTGTTGGGTGTTTTCTCCACGATTTGACACCAACCCATGGAAGCTAACGACACATTCACTTGAGAGCCATGGGTGCCCTTGATGATCATCTTGCGGAAGTAGGGTTTGTAGGTTCCCTCGAAGTAGCCCGTGGCAGCTTTATCACCTTCTGGGGCCTTGGCCGGTGGCGTAGAGCTTGAGGCGACTGGAACATGACCTTTATCTGAGGAGCAAGCCACCAGAAGCAAAGTTATCCAAATCCATGAGACGACAGTTTTTTGCATGATTATGAACCCTTGTGTGGAGCACTATTTGGTTGAGCTCTGTAATTAGGAATGGATTGAAGGTCCAAACCCTCTTCTTTTAAAAATTGCTCAGCTGGCTGAATCGTTTCTAAAAGATCCCTTAGAAACAACTTCTTCACTTCGGTAAGATCGCTGGGGATGGTTACTTTTGAGGATTGAGAGTTTTTCTGAAGTTCTAAAATCTTTTCGGATGCTTTTTTCCAATCGTTCATTTCGACGAGACTATTCCAAAGCTGAATTTTTTTAGTGTCCGATAGATTTTTTAATTGTTGAGTTTCGATCTTCATGAGGTCTGCATATTCGCGAAGGGACTCGGCGAGTGTTTGATTTGAATTGAGATTCTCTAGAAGTCGAATCAGTTGTTCGAGGGAGTTTTTGTCGAGACTTTGGAGGAGAGAGTCCATTTCTTGAACTGTCCGGACCTTATCCATTGTATCTGTTGAGAGTTCGTTATTCTTATCTTGAAGCCGCTCGCGCAGGAACATCATTTGCGGGCCATATTCTTTGATAAGGGAGGCGAGATCTTCAATTCTTTGGTGCCTGACCTGCTGACAAACGGGTTGATTGGGCTTGCAGCGCATTTGCTCAAGAAACGCGGCTTGCTGTTCTAAATATCCCAGGCCCTGGAGATAGGCGCGAAGAGCAGGGAGTACGCGACTGGCCGCCGTCGCCGATGGGGTGTCATTGTGTGCGCGAAGGACTTCTTCTGCGGACCCTAGGCTTTGCACAAGAGCTTTTTTTAAAATTAACCACTTGAGAGTGTTTCGAAAATGTTGCTCCGGATTTTCCGGGGTTACATCTGCAAAGGGACTGATGTTCCAGTAACCAGACCTCAGAGTGTTCTCGTTCCAGTCTTGAGGAGCTTCCCAGTTTTCGCCGTTTCCTTTCATCAAAAGTTCGGTCAATTTTTGAAAGGCGTCGGCCATCTGTGGAAATTGGCAGGCTTTAGCGATGAGTGCGGATGGAGTCTGTTGGCCCGACTTCACTTCGCAGACTTTCTTGAGGTAAAGTTTTAAATCATCAAGACGTGAGGCGCCTAGCCCCTCAGGTTGATTCATAAAACTTCTAAAAGATGTCGTTAAATCCTGGTTGGGCGAAGCCGAGTTGGGCCATACGAGTGGACCAGAAAAAATGGTGCTGGCAATCAAGGTCACTTTGAGGAATCGATATTTCGTCATGGACGAGGATACTATAGTAAACTTTTGGTATTTATAAGACGCCTTGTAAAGATTGCCGGTGTTGTCCGGATTCTATACAAATAGAAGAACGCTTTGGGATTTTGTCCGGACCGAGCTCAATCAGTGCCGTAAGATGTCCCTGATTTTTATGCGGGCGACGGAAAAAGGTATTAGTGGAGGTCAGAATCATTATAACCGGGGGAGAGCGGGTCCTTCCTTTGCAACATTGCCCAACGATCGGCGTTCAAGCTTCGCCGACGAACCTTGGAGGACGTATGTTGAAAGCACAAGAAATGCTATTATTGGTTATTTTCTGCTCATGTATATTGGCAGGATCGGCCTTAATGAGCACGTAATGCTTTTCCAAGATCTCGTGGGCGGCATCTGCCGCTCCGAGATCTTGAATTTTTGCCCCTTCCCCATCAAATTCCCCCTCAATCCCTAAAAACTCATTGTCGATTCGCCTAAAAGTTCAATAAGATAGGGCCTAGGGAGAATCATCAATGAAAAAACACCAGGTATTCCTATTCCTTTTCTTTTTTATCTTTAGCTTCAATTCCTACGCGCAAAAAATCGATTGGAATCAGCCCGAAGTGGTTCCCGAAAAGCTGCAGCGAAATAATCGCCGAGTGCTTTTGTTTTCGGGAGTTACTCGCCAGGGCACGCAAATTCGTATTCGCGACAATAAAGTAAAGATGATTTTTTCAAGCTCTAATGTTCGCTGGGCGCGCATACCGCAAAAGCATCGTGTGCAGTTCCCGGTGATCGCCAACGAGACTGGTTACTTTTCGTTTCATCTCTATCTTCCGACCACGGCCGTGGAAATTCCTCTCGAAATCTTTAGCAAAGGGAAGTGGATTCCCTACCGCTTTAGCTTTGAAGTTCCAACCACCGGTCAGGCCGAAGATTTTAAATTTATCGAAGAGAGTTATAAAATTCGTCGCGACGAGGAAAATGTGAAGGTCGAAGATATCCTCGGGGATTATGATCGTCAGTCCGATATGGGACAAGTGGTGAATGACCGCGATGAGTGGAAGTCGTGGGTGACTAAAAAAGTGATCGTTTGGGGAGGCCTGGGCTTATCTTATTACAGCTTTAGCGAAAAACCGACTCCGGGCGATGACCTTGGAACGATCTCCGGTGTGGGATTTCCGATGTTCGAAATTGGCGGGGAGTATCGCTGGGCTTCCGACTGGAAGGCGGATTTGGGGTACATCAACCGCATGGCCGATATCGATCCTGATGGGGCTTACACTTTGCAGAACACCGATTTTAGCTGGGCCGAAATTCGCGGGAACGTGACGTATTATCCTGAATTTGGAGAGAGCGAGACATCTCGCTGGGGCTTTCTCGGTGGGATTCGAATTCATGACTTTCCATTCTTAAAGCAAGTCGGCGCCTCTCAGTACCGCGTTTACAGCAACTCGATCACGTTTATTAGCGCCGGTGTCAGTTACGAGACGATGCGCAAGCAACAGTGGAATTACGAGGCGAGCGCGAGCTTGATGTATCCGGTGGTGGTTGACGACGAATTTGATGTGGACAGTGCCATCGGTTTCCACGCGGGCTTCAATATGGTGAAAGAAATTATCCCGGCTCTCTACCTCGGTGGAAAGTTGGATATGAATTACATTCAGATGGAAGCCACTCACAGACTGGTTCCGATCCCCACAACCACCGTCAATGCGGATGTGACGGCCTGGCACCTCACACCGAGCGTTCTGGTTAAGGCTGAGTTCTAGATGGAAAAACCGCAAGGGTCTGGGCTTTCTAAGTTCAATATCATCCTTGCGGTCTTAGGATCGTTTTATATATTTTTTCTCACCTATGAGATGTCCAAGGATGTTTTTGTTCGACTCGGAGGTCCCACGGTTGAAGTCCAAGGGACGGTGATCGATCAGACGCGAGCCTCGATCACCGTGGAATATAATATGGGTCATCAGCGCTACCAACAAAGGATCTCGCGGGGAATTGTTCGCTTTGCCTTTCCCATGGATCAAGACATATTAGTTTTACTTGTAAAAAAAGACTCTCCGGCGACTGCCATCTTAAACCCGCCCATCGGAGGCTGGATCTTCTGGTCGTTAGATCTTGGATTGATTCTCGCTTACTACGCGATTTGTGTGGGCTGGCTCAGCCGAAGATTTCGCCGAGCTTAGTGGGTGGAGTGTTTGCTTTCCCAAACTTTTATATTGCACTGACCACACGTGGCCGTTTCGGTTAAAGTGTTGGTGCCGTAATCCATCTGGTGGTCGAAGTGAAGTTCGTTTAAACAGAGACAGCAGTGGTTCTGTTGTTCAATAAAAATGTCGAGATCGGTGTAGTTGTCATTGGCATCAATTTTATAAGATTCTTTGCTCATAGTGTCGTCCTCGTTGTTTACAAAAGCCCTATCGGCGCTCTTAGGAATAAGCTGAGGCGCGAGTTGATAGATTCCGTGGACTCTGGACGAGAGTTGTGGGAAAAAACATCCAATGAACTACGCGGACTATCTCAAAGACTTTTACGGCATTGACCACTTTATTCGACCGGGGAAAGCGTCCACCATCGCGGCCTCCGTGGAGGAGCCTCTTTGGCTTTACAATCCGGCGGCTCCGCTAAAGTTTATTGTTCTTAAGGAAGGGGCGGCTCATTTTTCTCCTCAAGAAAAAGATTTGTTCGAGAAAATGATGGGTGCACTTAAAAAGAAACTGACCGACTTGAGTTTGCAAGTCACTACAACTTTAAAAACGGTTGAGACTGACAATGATGTTGTGGTGATGAGTGCTCATCCCACGGAAACGCTCTCTCTCGCTCAGGATCTGGGGTTGGCGATTTCTATCTCTACCTATGATCCTCAAACGCTTCTCAAAAAACCTGAACTTAAAAAAGAAGTTTGGGCTCAAATTCAAACACTTAAATAACAACTGCACAGACTAGACGTGAGTCCGTCGCGAGAGTGATACTCGTCGCCACATCCAAAGTGATCAAGTAATCTTGATGAGATGATCAAATTCTTCGGGTGGATGAGCCTCTTGTTGTTGTCGAGCACGGCTTACGGCCAGGACACGATTCGTGTGCTTCTCGGTCAGGAAAAAATTCTCAGCTTTCAAACATCCTACCCCGTGGAAATGGGGAACAGCACGACTCAGTATTCTTTAGGAACACCCGCCACCTTTAAAGTTGAAAGAAAAAACAAGCAGTGGAATGTGCAGGCTGTATTTGTCGGAGGCCGAAGCAAGTCGTATTCGATTCCTGGTCCAACTTTGATTTTTAATTCTTCGGAAATTCACTGGAAGAAACAGCATCTCCGTCACCCTTTAGTTTTATCGTCTCAAGGGCAAACGATGAATGTGGTCGCTCACATGCCGGTCGACGAATATCTAAGAGGGGTTATTCCCCACGAGATGCCTCCGCTTTGGCCTGCAGAAACTTTAAAAGCTCAGGTTGTGGCCTCGCGCACGTACGCTCTTTGGAAGGCTCAGTCTCAAAAGAACGAAGCTTACGATGTGCAGGCGACCGTGATGGATCAGGTGTTTCGCCTTCCGGCTTCGGGGCAAAAAAAATCTGCCAGTGAAGATCGGGTGGATGATGCGATCGCCGCCACTCATAACCAAGTGCTCGCTACGTCGAACAATAAAATGCTAAAGGCCTACTTTCACGCGGACTGTGGAGGATCAACAGAATCGGCAAAAAGCATCTGGGGCACATCATATATAGATACATCGGCGGCCAAAGATAAGTCCTGTCAACAGCGGAAAGAGAATGAATGGTCGAGCCAATGGGGGCCCGATAAGCTGAGCCACCGGTTGAAGTCCGAATTCTACTTGCCCTCGAGCCTGGAACTGGTCGATGTGATTGTTCGCTCGCGCTTTGCCAGCCAGCGGGTGGAGTCTGTCGATGTGCTGTTTTCGAAAGGGATATTTAAGCGTTTGCGCGGTGAGGATGTCCGTCGCATCTTGGGCTATGACAAGATCAAAAGTACTTTGTTTGACCTGCGCCGAGTGGGTGGACAATGGGTTTTCTCAGGGAAAGGCCATGGTCACGGCGTTGGAATGTGTCAGTGGGGCGCCCGCAGTATGGCGAAATCAGGAAAGACATATAAAGAGATCCTCGCTCATTATTACCCGCAGGCTCACTTGATGATTCAAAAAGAAAGCTCAACTCGAACCAATTCTTTATCGCAAAATGAAAGCGAAACTTATTCCCTTTGAAGCCTTTACCTGACTGTCTAAAAGTTAGCTAAAGGACAATTTACGGCAGACCGAATTTCGGCACATTCTTCCTTAGTCTTAATTTCATTAGTAAAATCAATAGTTTAAAGAAATGCCATTTTGGCACGTTCCTCGCTCTATAGGTCTATGAAAGACAAGTTAATAAATTTTAAAAATACTAATGTTTTTAAAAAATGAGGAGACTTTATGACACTAAATAACTTTATCAAAGTTGCGATGTACGGAGTAGCGATGGCTACTATCGCTGTGAGCGCAGCTTGTGGAAAGAAAAAAGGAGGCTCTGCCGCCGCCGCAGCTCCTCAATGTTTAAGCGGCGAGTGCGTTGCTGGACAACAGTATTCTTCAGGATTTTTCCTGGCTCGCGGAAGCGGTCGCGGAACTTTCACAAGTCAGCAAGGCGCGCAAACACTTCGTATCACTGTAGCGGCGTTCTCAACGCAGCAACAGAACACGCAGTGGGGTTACAACACGAGCATCAAATTGAACGGTACAGCCAATGTGCGCTCTGGATACGCATTGATGTTAGAAAAGTATTCTCCGCGCTCTGTCGCTCAACAATTAGTCTGTGACTTCTATGGTTGCTACTACATGGAAACTATCGGTTATACCCAAAACTATAACCAAAACTGTGGTCAGTGGAATAACTACTGCCAAGGTCAAACTCAAAACCAAAACTGTGGTCAGTGGAATAACTACTGCCAAGGTCAAACTGGTGGAAACTACGGTTTCTGTAACATCCCGACGAACACGGACTACACTTTCGTGAACGCGGTTGGGACTGGAACTGGGTACAACGGTCAGGTGACCATTCAAAACGCTCGAGTGACTCTTACAGGTGGCGCAACGATCGTTGGAACTCTCTCTGGGAACATTAGCGGTGGCGCTGTTCAGGGACAAACGGGAACGCTTAGCGGTTCTTTACGAGTAGAAACTGTGAACGGTGCGGTTTGTAACCAAACGATTAGCCTTCAAGGTGGATTCTAAGAGAATCTTCCTTAAATAAGGACAATGAGGAAGCCGAGTGCCTAAGCTCTCGGCTTCTTTCATTTTTATCGCACTGCATATGCCACTTCCCTCCATATGTTGAGAAACTCTAGAAATGGTATTGAAGTGGTGGGTCGAGTTTTTTGATGAATTAGAGCATATCCGCGGGAGATCTCTCAATACCATTCAGGCCTACCGCCGCGATCTCGAGCTGTTCGAAGAATTTCAAAAGAAGCATAAAGATCTCAGAGACCTCTATTCTTTTCTCGATAAGCATAAGCTTTCGACTCGCTCGCAAGCGCGAGTCCTCAGTAGTATTCGCACCTACTATCGTTTTTGCGAAGCTCGCGGGGATAAAATTCCTGACCTCACAAAACTGCGTCCACCTCGAGTCACCGTAGCTCTTCCCCAAGCCCTCACGTATCAGGACTTTGAGAGACTCTATAAGGCGTGCGTGGTGGAAACGAATCCCCATCGTTCCGCTCGCAATCAGATCACCTTACTTTTACTTTTTGGATTAGGTTGCCGAGTGACTGAATTGATTCAGCTGAATCTTCAAGATTTTTACGCCACCGAAGGTTGGCTGAAGGTTCGCGGCAAAGGAAATAAAGAACGTATTATTCCATTAACTCAGCAGCTTTTATCAGAATTAAAAATCTATATCGATCATGTCCGTCCGGTGTTAAATAAAGAAAACACCAATGCCATTTTACTCAATGATCGAGGACATCGTCCGAGCCGCGTCGACATTTGGCGATGGCTGGATGCATGGTCTAAAAAAGCAGGATTTGAAGATACGGTTAATCCTCATAAGTTTAGACATGGCTGTGCGACGGCTCTTTTGGAGAGCGGAGCAGATCTCCGCTCGATTCAAAAGTTACTTGGCCACTCGAGTTTACAAACCACGCAAATTTATACCTCCGTCTCCAACACCAAAATGCGAGAGACGATTGATGAGCATCATCCGCTTTCGCAAATGGGCGATCTCGACATCGTTGAAGACAATTCGGATGATCCGTCTCCCGAAAGCGAACTCTAGTCGTTTAAATCTTAAATTTTGCTTCTCCGCTGAACCTCGAATTTGCATTGTCGATCGGTATGGTCATCAAATCCTTTATAAAAGATTATTACGGCTTACGTCCCATTGATGTCGAGATCGAGTGTATTAATGGTCTTCAACAGATTACGATCTTGGGGCTTCCAGATAAAATAATTCAAGAGAGTGCCAAAAAAATTCAATCGGCATTACTCAATCAAGGTTATCATATGCCGCGCGGTCAACAGATCATTGTGAGTCTTTCTCCTCGGGAGATTCGCAAATCCAGTTTGGGTGTGGAGCTCGCCATTGCCTTGGGTATTTTGTGGATCAGTGGTCAAAAAAAGAAGCCGACGGAGCAAGATATTCCCCTCTACGTTTACGGCGAGCTCAGTCTGTCGGGCGCAGTTCTCCCGCCCGATGATATGGAGGACATTCCCTCCGAACATTTCACTCTTGTGACGGGCTATCGGAAGGGGAGAAGTTGGCAACCCACCTATTCTTTAGATCAACTGCAGTCCGAGTTTTTCTACTGCGAAGCTTCGGCTCCAGAGACCTCAGCGGTTCAACGCCCTCAGTGTAAGGTTCAGGGTTTCCCCGAAGACGTCGCCCGGCTTTTACAAATTGTCGCGGTGGGGGAGCATCATGCATTACTCGCCGGTTCTGCCGGGAGCGGTAAGACCACTTTTGCTGAGGCGGTGGTTTGTTTTTTAAAAAATCCAGATTTTAAAATCTCTAGGGAATATCGGCGGATCGGTCGCCAGTTTGGTGATGCTTGGGCTTGGCGCCCTCTCGTGCAACCCCATCACACGAGCACGCCACTGGCGATGATTGGCGGGGGCAGTCCGGTGCGCCCTGGAGAGATTTCTCGTGCTCATGGAGGAGTACTTATTGTCGATGAGCTTTCGGAGTTTCACCAAGACGTGCAAGCGGCACTCAGGGAACCCATGGAGCAGGGAGTGGTGAGGGTTGCGCGAAGTGATCAGCGGCGCTTGCTTCCGGCGCAAGCGATTGTCATCGGCACCACCAATCTTTGTAAGTGTGGGGAGTTTTCTCCGGGTCAACTCAAACGTTGTCGCTGTTCCAGTCAAAATCTTCGACGTTATCTCGAGAGACTCTCGGGACCATTTATCGATCGCTTTCCCATTATGGCCTTGACCCACGAGTGGTCGAAAACGAAAGAGCGAAAAGTCACTCACCAGGAAATTTTAGAGAAGTGTCTAGCGACGATTGAATATGTTGATCGAACTCGCCAACAGAAAGGACCCAATCAATCGCTCTCGGAGCTGGAAATCATCGAAACCTTTTCGGACAAACATCTGTTAAGAATTTTGCCGGAGTTTCATTCCCAGCGTCGGCGTTTAGCCCTACTCCGAGTCGCTCGTACGGTGGCAGACATTGAAAACTCCCACGAGATCCAGGCGCAGCATATTCGTCAGGCAGAAAAGTGGACGGTGACCCCTTTCGTTAAAATGCGGGCCCTCTTTTGAATGTTTCTAGAGTTGGTCCAGGTTTCTCGGGCTTGACTAAAGTAGTGCTCCGATCCGTCTGAGGGACTGGTTGCCTGTCTCGAAAATCGTTGGCCTAATCCTCATTCCTTCAGTATCATTGGATATCGAATATCACTGACCGTGGAGGGGAAACATGAAAAAAATCTTTATCTTAGGCGCTTTGGTCGCCGTAGCTTTCGCTGGCTGCGACTCTAAGCCGAGCAACACCATCGCTTTTAAAAGCCCTTATACTTTTGTTTTTGATGGAAGCCTTCCGAAGGATGTTTCCGCAAAAGTTGAAGGCGAAGATATTTCCTCCTCTCAGCTTTACAGTCCTTCCCCGGCACTGCAAGAGCTCGAAGAGCGGGTGAATAAAATTGTGTTGATCCGCGTTTACGAGAAGGGTGTTCAACTCGCCAACGGTGAAACGGGTGAAGATGTAATGATCACCTATGGGTTTGCTGAACCCAAAGAGTCGCTCGATAAAATCCTCGGTAAAAAGGTGATCAGCAAAATTAAGGTGTCCTTCGACGAAAATCAAAAGGAAGCGGCGAAGTTGAACGGCAAAACGTTCACTCGCGATGACATCGCTCAAGAAGAGTTGCTGATGGGGCGATTGATGGTTGCAAGTTTTGAACAGAAGCTTCAAGCCCTTGAAGGCATCGTGACTCGCCGTAAGATCCTTCAAGCCTCGAAAGAGGCGAATATGCCTATGGAAGAATATATTCAAAAAAATATTCTTAAAGGTGGTAACGCAGTTACGGAAAAAGACGTTCTCGATTTCGCAAGCAAAAACAATATTACTGAAAAGGAACTGACCGAGGAGCTCAAAGCTCAGTTGAAGGATACGATCCAAGCTCGCCAGCGGGATCAAATGACCGCTGAGTATGTCGCCAAAAATATCGTTAAAGGTCCGATCTCCGTCGGCTTCGAAAAGCCTTCGCTTAAAATTGAACTTCCAAAAGTGGGCGATGCCGCTCCTCACAAGGGAACGGGTCCTATCGAAATTGCGTTGTTCTCATACCCTCAATGTGAAGATTGCAAAGACATCACACGCACTTTGAGCGATCTTGCCGATACCTACCCCAAATACTATCGTGTCAGCTACGTCTTTAACTTTGCGGATAACAACAATGAAGAACGCATGGTGGCCGAGGCTTCGATGTGTTTAGGAAAGCAGGATGAAAAGTATTTTTGGTCGTTTCCAAACAGTTTAAAGAAACTCGAGAACACTTCGCTTGAAGAGAACATCAACGAAACGGTGAAGTCTCTCGGAGCTAACTTTGACGCCTTTAGAACGTGTTTCTTGGCGCGCGAATTTAAAGACCAGGTGGAGATGCATCTTCAAAGCACGAAGAGTTTAGGATTTTATAAAACTCCAGTGGTGGTCATGGATGGAATGGTCATGGAAACACCCAATTCGGATCAGTTTATGGAGAAGGCTTTAGAGCTCAAAGCCGAAAAGGGTTTAGGCTTCAATTTGATCTACAAACTTAAGAAATTTTTTAAAGGCTAGACTTCAGGCCTCTGATACACCGCAGATTTTTAAGAACGAGGTCATAAGTTTTGACCTCTTCGGTAAATTTCATTTAAATATCTCTAAGCTTTCAATTCGTTTTCAACTAAGCTCTAGGAGGTTTCTATGAAAACAGTCAACCGTCGTCGTGTTCTTCAAGGTATGCTCGTTTTGCCAGCAGTTTTGGCTCTCCCCAAATTTGTTCAAGCTGCAGATAAAGCGGCTCCTGCAGCTCCGGCGAATCTTCTCCCGGAATCTGATCCTATGGGCAATGCTTTAAAATATAAGCATGATGCCAACACCGCAGATGCAACGTTCCGCAAGGACAAAACAGCGTTCTGCTCGAACTGCTCAAAGTTTAACAAATGCGCCACTGGGGACACAGCGTGTAAACCCGGTGATAAAAAGGCCGCCTACGGACCTTGCGAACTTTTCTCTGGAAAAGTTGTGGCCTCTAAAGGCTGGTGCATGTCTTGGGCTAAAGCGTAATTTTAAGGTTCCAGGTTCCTGAATAACAAAAAAGG
>JAIEOS010000030.1 GCA_019750295.1 Bdellovibrionales bacterium
AGAAAAATTCAATCCGGTTTTGTTTTCGTTGCGGTCCGTGGAATTAATTCCGACGGACATGATCATATCGATATGGCCGTACAGAACGGGGCGCAGGCTCTGGTTGTCGAGTGCGCCGATCATATTCCTGAAAATTTTAAAGGCGCAGTTTTAGAGGTTTTCGATAGTAAAATCATTCTTGCCGAGCTACTCAAAATTTTTTACGAGCGTCCCGAAGAACGAATGATCTCTATTGCTGTGACCGGCACCAACGGAAAGACCAGCACGAGCTACATGATTGAAAGTATTCTCAATGAAGCCAGCATTCCGTGCGGCGTGATTGGCACCATCGACCACCATTTCCAAGAGAATCGCTGGGTGAGTGATCTCACCACTCCCGATACGGTGACTTTCTATCGTCGTTTGGATGAGTTCTGCCGTCTCGGGGCCAAAGCTTTTGTTATGGAGGTCTCGAGCCATAGTCTTAAGCAACGTCGAGTGCCCATTCTTTTTGACATCGCCATCTTTACAAACTTATCTCGCGATCATTTAGATTATCATAAAACCATGGAAGATTACTGGCAGAGCAAACAAATGCTTTTTACAGATCATCTCAAATCTTCCGATGATGTTTTTGCGATCCTTAATAACGATGACGCCCACGTGAAGTATACGAAAACTCCCAAGGGCGTTATTCGATTAACGATTGGGATGCAGGCCGCGGATCTATTGTTCCAGATCAAACAAACCTCACTAGCGGGTGTCGAATTTTCAATCACGCATCAGAATAAAATTTATTCGTACAAAACGATGATGACCGGATTGCACAATGTTTATAACTGGGTGGGTGCCATTGCTGCGGTGCTTGCTCTTGGCGTCAGTCATTCTCAGATTCAACGAGCGGTGGAAAAATTCCCGGGTGTGCCTGGCCGTCTTCAAAAAATTCCCAACCGCGCCAATAAGCACGTGTTTGTCGATTACGCTCACACCCCCGATGCACTTCTCAAAGCGCTGACCACCTTAAAAGAAGTGACCACCGGGAAGCTCATTTGCGTTTTTGGCTGCGGAGGAGATCGCGATCGCGGCAAGCGTCCAGAAATGGCCAAAGTGGCCGCTCAAGTGGCGAGCACCGTGATAGTCACCTCGGACAATCCTCGAACCGAAGATCCGCAAGATATTATCAATCAGATTATTGCCGGAAGTGAAAAATCCTTTTTGACGGAAGTCGATCGGGCTAAGGCCATAGAAATGGCTTGTCAATTATGTACAGAAAATGATGTTGTACTTATTGCGGGCAAGGGACATGAAGATTATCAAATCATTGGCCGCGATAAACTGCACTTTAGTGATCGTGAAGAAGTGCTCAAGTTTTTAGGGGAGCAGTGAAACTCAATATGACCATCGATGATTTAGTTCAAGGAACCCACGGCAAAGTTCTTTCCACCCACCAAACTCAATTTACATCCGTCACCACAGATTCCCGTGGCGATGTGAAAGATAAAGTTTTTCTGGCGCTCAAGGGTGACGTTCACAATGGGCATGACTACATCAAAGCTTGCGTCGAAAAGGGTGTTGCTGCAGTGATCAGCAGCGAAATGAATGAGGAGTTTAAGGCCTTGAGTTCGAAGGTCACTTGGATCCAAGTTGACGATACGTTACAAGCGCTTCAATCGCTCGGAAAGTACTGGCGAGAGAAGCTCAACCTCCAAGTGATTGGAGTGACCGGAAGTAACGGAAAAACATCGGTAAAAGATTTTGCATTCACACTTTTAAGCACGGTTTATCCCGTTCAAAAAAGCATGGGCAGTTTTAATAATCATTGGGGAGTGCCTCTCACGCTTTTGAGTCTGACGCCAGAGCATAAAATGGCGGTGGTGGAGATGGGGATGAATCATTCCGGTGAAATCCTAAGGCTCTGCGAAATCGCCACTCCCAACATTGCGATGGTGAATAATGTGGGCCGCGCACACATGGGACACTTTAAATCTTTGGATGAGATTGCTGCAGCTAAAGAAGAAATTTATCAGAATCTTGGCCCTAAGGGTGTTGGGATTTTCAATTTAGAGAATCCCTTCACAAAAAAAATGTACGAAAAGTGGAAGCCCCAACTCGGCAAAACTTACACCTTTGGGGAACCTAAGGCGGACGTGTTTCTCAAGGTGAAAACAATGACTTTCGAAGGTCTCACCATTAGTGGGCATATTGCCGGTGTACGGGACGAAGCGAAAGTTCCAGTGTGGGGCGAGCACAACATTTGGAATTTAATGGCGGCAGCGACAAT
>JAIEOS010000031.1 GCA_019750295.1 Bdellovibrionales bacterium
AGAAGTACTAAAAGCCATTCGCGTTTTTTCATGCTTTTAGTGTATTAGGGATTGTCGGTTCCCACAATTGTCATGTTCCGACCCTGTCTCTTAGCACAGTACAGGGCCTGGTCTGCTACCGATAGGATCTCGTCAGCATCTAGACCATGATGGGGAAAAACCGCTAGTCCTAGACTTACGCTTAAGCGAAACTCCATAGAACTCATCTCCAGAACGGCTTTGCGGAGCTTCTCGGCGACCTCAAAAGCCGTCGAACTCGGTGTATTGGGCATTACGATCGCAAACTCTTCGCCGCCGTAGCGTGAAAGAGAATCGAGAGCTCGTAAGTTTTTGGAGAGCACTCGACCGATATTGTTGAGGATCTGATCCCCTTTGGGATGACCAAACTGATCGTTGAGAATTTTAAAATGATCGACATCAATCATGAGTAGCGAAAGTGGTGATTTCGTCGTCTTGGCTTTTTGAAGTTCGATGCGAAACTTTTCTTGAAAGAATCGATGATTGGTTAAATTCGTCACGGGATCGGTAATGGCCAGCTCTCGAAACTTATCACGCTCTCCGAGGAGCGTGTGCATTTCTAAAGCTTCGAGCATATGCAAACGCAAAAGATCTCGCTCCCAGGGCTTAAGAATAAACTTATGGAGAAGATGGCTATGAAGGGCGGCCTCGACGTCGTTGAGTTCGATTTTACCTGTCATCAGGATCCGCATACAGCTCGGTGCATTTTCCTTAAGCCAGCGTAATACATCATATCCAGTGTGAGTGCCTAGATGGTAGTCGGTCACGACTATAGCCACTTGGCTTGAGATGTTTTTTTGCAGAGTTGGAAAATCAACAAAGATCTCCACATCAAAAAGATCACGGAGATCCCGTTGAATCGCTTCACCGATGTAACGGTCGTCATCAAGGCAGTAGAGTTTAGGTCGGATCATTCGGCAGGGTTCTCCGCAGTTTTTTCGACGTTCAATGCGAAACTAAAATCTCCATTGATTGGGAGTTTATAATTTTTCACGCGCTTATTCACGATAGACACTTGTTTATCATACCAGAGAGGGATGATCGGTAAATCTTTTGCGACTAATTTTTGAATATTTTTATAATGCTCGATTCGCTGTTTTTGATCTTCGATCGCGACTCCAGATGAGAGCAAAGGATCTAATTCGGGATTGACATAAAATCCACGATTTCGTCCTGCGGGGGAGAGCTGCTGAGAGTGAAAAGCGAGGCGGTAGATGTCGGGATCGGTGGTGCCTACCCAGCGCATGGTGGCCATCTCGAATTGTCCTTTTTTAATATCCTCGTAGTAGGTTCCCCACTCAAAACTCTTCAATTGAACCTGAAGACCTAATTTGTTGAGCTGAAAGGCAATGACCTTTCCGTTCTCTACGGCGGCGGCCTGGTTGGATGTTTTAAGGACAAAAGGATGATTCTTATCAACATCCGCCAAGAGTTGCTTTGCCTTCTCGATATCGTATTGAGGGGTGGGAATGCTCGCATCGAAAAAAGGGTTGCCTGGGGTAAGTAGTGATGTGGCTGGGATCGCCAAGCCTTCCAATTTGTGTTCGATAATTTCTTTACGATCTATGGCCAGATCCATGGCCTGGCGAACGGGCAGCTGTTTTAAAAGCGGATCGCGCAGATTTAAAAGTAAGTACGTCATTGAGAGACCAGCATTTTCGTGGACCTCGAACCGAGGTGAATTTTTAAACACCTTGATTTTTGCGAGAGGCATGTCGGATTGAACGATATCGAGATCTCCCTTGTACATTTTAAGAAATCGAGAGTTGTCATCGCGGATAATTTTGAATTGAAGAGTCGTTAGGGTCGAGGGAGGGAGATCGGACCGACGTTTCAGTCGAATTTCATTGTCGGCCATAGTTTCGAGCACGAAGGGACCGGCTCCGACAAGATGCTGATAAAAGTCTTTGTCGTAAGTTGTGACAATTTTTTTAGGCAGAATTTTGAGTGTCGTGAGATCGGTAATCAGCGCGGCAGAGAAGTGGGAGAGATAGAGTTTGAGACTTCCGCCCTTATCAATGTCGTACTGGCTTTCCACTTTTTTAATGGCGGAAAAGGCTTGCGAAAACGGATTGGAACTTTTTTTGTATTCCTCAAACGAGAAAAGGAAATCGGCGTCGGTGACGGCCTCGCCATTGGAAAACTTGAGTCCGGGCTTGAGTTGAAAATGGAAGACTGAATTTTTATAGTCCCAAGAGGATGCGGCATCTCCAGTGATGTTCAAATCGGCATCCATGCGGACCAGAGATGAAAAAATAAGTTTTGCGATCTTCATTCCGGTCGCATCCGTCGAAAAACGGGGATCCAGTGTTTGTGGCGCAGCGGCAATACCGATGACCAATGTATCTGCGGGGGCGCGATTTACTTTTTTGCAGCCCCAAATTAGAAAAATACTGAACAGTAGAATTACACCGCGGACATTGCTCATTCTATTACGATAACCTATATCACTCCGAAGTCCAGGTTCTTGTAATCACGGATTACACCTTGACCACGAATAGCCTCCACCCGGCATAATATCGGTTATGCTTATTCTTAAAATTTTTCTTTTAGTAAATACGATTTTTGCCTCGGAGTTTGATTCTGCTATTAACAAAAGCAAAATTTCTCGGGACCACCTTGGATTATGGATCAAGGGGCCCGACAAAAGCCTTCAGTTGAATTCCGAAAAAGCCTTCACGCCGGCTTCGCTGAGTAAAATCATAACCGCCGGCGCGGCGATGGATGAACTCGGACTAGAGCATCGCTTCGAAACGAAAATATATAAAGAGGGTCCCATCAGTCATGGGGTGCTCAAGGGAGATCTGTATCTGCAGGGGGGAGGAGATCCGGCCCTGGTTTCTGAATCGTACTGGTCGATCATCAACGAGCTGAAGAGGACGGGTTTAAAAAGCATCGAAGGTCAACTTTACGTGGATGATTATCTATACGAGCAAAATCGGTATTCAGAGGGTCGTCAAGACACTCGCGTCGATCGAGCTTACGATGCACCGATCGGGGCTTTGTCGTTCAATTGGAATTCGGTCAACGTGTACGTGCGCCCCGGC
>JAIEOS010000032.1 GCA_019750295.1 Bdellovibrionales bacterium
AATATTTCACCGGGTCCGAACAGTTCCAATTTTAAAAATTCTAATTATGATGATTTGTATCGCAAAGCTAAACTTTTACCCCCCGGGCCGGAACGCACTCGCATGTACGAGCAAATGGAAGACATTCTCAGAGAAGAAGTTCCTTGGATGGCGACAATCCATCGCTCTCGCACGGTGATGCAACAACCTTGGCTTAAAAATTACCAGTACGAACAAATGATTAAAAATAGTTACAAGTATTTAAGAATTGATACCGCCGAGCGCGCAGAACTTAAAAAGAAATATTAGGAGTTTGTATCGCTAGCTTTATTCTTCGCCGCATCCTTTATACGATCCCCGTACTTTTTGGAGTCACGCTGGTGACTTTTATTCTTTTTCACTGGGTGGGCGGAGATCCCGCCGTGGTTCAGGCGGGTAAAAACGCAAGCCCAGAAGTGATTGCTCAAATCCGTCATGAATTAGGAATGGATCGGTCACTGATTTCCCAATACGGTTTTTTTCTAAAACAAGTGGTTACGTTTAACTGGGGACGGAGCTGGTCGACCAACGAATCCATCGGACAAATGCTGGCGCAGGGAATTGGTCCATCTCTTTCGATCACGATTCCCGCCTTCCTCTTGAGCTGTCTGATCGCGTTGTTTATCGCGATGATCGCGGTCATCTTTCGCGATTCTTTTCTATCGTCCGCCGTTGTGGTGATCTGTCTCGCGATGATGAGCGTGAGCTTTCTAGTTTACATTATCGCTTTCCAACGATTCTTTGCTTATGATCTCAATTTGTTTCCGGTGTATGGCTGGAGTACAAGCTGGATCGGACGCTGGCAGTATGTAACTCTTCCCTGCGCAATTTATATTTGCGTCAGTATCGGCCCTAAAATTCTTATGTTTCGTACGGCACTCATTGAAGATGCCGAAAGCGACTATGTGAGAACAGCCAAAGCCAAGGGCGTAGGAACCTGGGGGCTGTACGGTCGCCATATTCTCAAGAATTCTTTGATTCCGATTATCACTCTGATTATTACGCAAATGCCCTCATTGATGACGGGATCGCTTTTACTTGAAGCTTTTTTTGGGATTCCCGGACTGGGAGGCTTGCTCGTGACAGCCATTCAAAGTAGCGATTTCCCAGTGATCAAAGCACTCACCGTCATCGGAACTTTAGTTTATATTTTGTTTAATCTATTAAATGATCTCATTTACAGCTGGATTGATCCAAGGATCGAACTCCGATGAAAATATCTCAGATTTTTAAAACTCCACTCGGTTTTTTTTCGTCGGCAGTCTTAACTGTCTATATTCTTCTTTGCTTGGGGACTTTAACAGGCGTCTTGGGAAGCTCTTATCAGACGTCGCAAGAGCATTTGGTCTACGCCGCCCCCTCGTCCCTTCATTGGTTGGGGACTGACGTCTTTGGTCGCGACGTGCTCGCGCGCGCCCTTCACGGGACCGTCACCGCATTTTCTATTGGAATTTTCGCGGCCCTCCTCTCAACAATCATTGGTACAATCCTCGGAGCGCTTGCTGGCTATTTTGGAGGATGGATCGACGAAGGCATACAGTGGCTTTACACCACACTGGATTCGATTCCCTACATTTTACTTTTAGCGGCTTTTGCCTATACGCTAGGCCAAGGAATCACAAATGTTTACTTGGCGCTCGGGCTTACGGGCTGGGTTCCCCTCTGTCGAATCGTGCGGGGCGAGTTTCTCAAGAAGAAAAATCTAGAATATGTTCATGCGACAACCGCGTTAGGTGCGGGCCATTTCCGAAAAATAATCAAACATATTCTTCCTAACGTCTCACCCATCATTTTAATTCAATTTGCCTTGAGCTTTGTCGCCGCCATTAAGATCGAAGTGATTCTAAGCTACCTTGGTCTCGGAGTTGAGGCCGGAACTCCATCTTGGGGCATGATGATCGACGACGCGAAAGTTGAATTGGCCCGAGGAATTTGGTGGAACCTTGCGGCCGCCACCACCTTTATGTTTGGTCTTATTCTAGCAATAACTCTGTTCGTAGAAGAGCTCCGAAAAAGCTTCGATCCCAAGTTCCGCAGGTAACAGTTCCCTTTTTGTTGCGTACAGCACAACAAAAAGGGAACTGTTACCTAGGATTCTAAAAGTTTTGCGACTACTTTTTTGATTTGATCCACATCGAAGGGCTTTTTGATGTATTCATCGGCGCCCACTTCAAAGCCGCGCTTAATATCCAATTCGCTCGTTTTTCCAGAAACAAACACCAACGGAATTGAGCGTAAATCCTCGTGCTCTTTTAAAAGTTTGGCGAGTTCGAAGCCATTAATCCAAGGTAAACCTATATCTAAGATAATGAGGTCAATCGGAGAGTCATCAAGAACCGTCGAAAGCTGAGTTCCATCAGCGGCGGTTTTAACGATGTATCCTTCACTCATAAAGATCCGCTTCATCGCCTGGCGCATGGTCTCATCATCTTCGATGATCAGCAGACACTTGTGCTCGTTTTTGTTTTTGAGTTTTCTAAACTCATCAAGACTCACAACACTTTCGCTCGTGAGTCTTTCCTTGGTGAGCTTTTCGATCTTATCGACAAGGTCTTTGGTGCTGATGCTTTTCTTCTTCAAAAAAAATCCTTTTTTAGTGGCCGTGAGCTTCTAACCATTTTTCACAATCCATGGCCGCCATGCAACCAGTTCCTGCAGCAGTAATGGCTTGACGGTATATAGGGTCCGCTACGTCTCCGGCAGCAAATACACCTTCGACTGAAGTCGCGGTATTGACGATCTCGGTCGTGAGATAGCCCACATCATTCATCTTCAACTTGCCCTTAAAAAGATCAGTATTCGGTTTATGGCCGATGGCAACGAAGACCCCTTGCGTTTTAAGTTCGGTCTCTTGGTTCGTCTTGAGGTTGCGAATCTTGATGCCGGTCACGCTTTTCTCATCACCCTTCACTTCGATCATTTCAGAGTCCCAGATCACTTCGATCTTAGGATTCGCCATGGCTTTATCGGCCATGATTTTCGAGGCGCGGAAACTATCGCGACGATGAACAATGGTCACTTTGCTGGCGAAACGGGTTAAAAAGTTGGCCTCTTCCATCGCGGTATCACCGCCACCGATGACCACGACCTCTTGATTTCTAAAAAATGCACCGTCACAGGTTGCACAAGCGGAGACTCCGCGGCCCAAGTATTTTCTTTCAGTTTCGAGGCCTAAATACTTTGCGGAGGCCCCTGTCGAGATAATGATCGATTTGGCCTGATGGCACTCTTCGCCGATCCAGACTTTAAAAGGTCTTTGCGAAAAATCCACCTTCGTCACGTTTCGAGAAATAAACCGAGTGCCGAAGCGCTCAGCTTGGCCTTTCATTTCGACCATGAGCTCAGGGCCCATGATCCCTTTGGCAAATCCAGGAAAGTTCTCCACTTCGGTGGTTGTCATGAGCTGCCCGCCCACTTCCTCACCTTCAATCATTAATGGATTGAGTAATGCACGTGAGGCATAAATCGCTGCGGTTAATCCGGCCGGGCCAGAACCAATTATAATCAGATTTTCAACATTACTCATACCGTCTCCCATTGTGTGATTTCGTTCTTCTTAATATCAGGCGGATGAGAGGGAAATCAAGGTGCTATAAGATGCCAATTTGAGGTGTTTTGCGTAACCCAGTCGTACATCTGGCGAGCCACGAATTCGGCAGAGGCGGGCTTGATATCGGCTCGAAGCGCTGCCTTATTTGGAAGCATATCAGTGGCCATATAACCGGGACTCAGAAGTCTGAGATCTTTATTGAGCCCTTCAGCATGCAAAGACTTCATAAGCCCAAGAAGTCCGTGCTTCCCCGAGGAGTAACTCGCTGCAAAAGCATCTGCCTGAGCTTCGGCAATGGCCGATCCTACGACAACCATTTGCTGCGCCCCCGGTATGTTCAGAAAACCATGAATGATCTGCATCGGCGATAAAAGCGTTACTTTGAGTGCCCAGTCGTGATCCTTCCAAGATTTTTCGTGAAACTTCCCGTAAGGCCCGCCTCCCGGGAAACAAAAGACTCGGTGCGGCTGCCAGTCTCCCATAAAATCAAGAAGGCTTTCCACATCCGACGCTTTCGAGAAATCACAAAGTCGTGATTTGACTCCCGACACAAGCTTTCGCGATGTCACAACGACATCGTCGTGAGGACGTTCGTTTTGCCATAATTTAAGGAAGGCTCCACCGAGTCCACGGCCTCCGCCAATGATTAATATTTTTTCCATCGCGCACTCTTTATTGGTAAACTTAGGGAATGAAGGTATCTCTCCCTCAACTTAACAAAACTCTCACATGTGACAAGGGGGAAAATCTCTTCCGCGTCCTTAAGGACAACGGAATACCTATCGCCTCCTCCTGCAATGGCGATGGGATTTGCGGAAAGTGCCTGGTCTCCATTGATTCCTCCGATGCGGATATGCCGCCGATGACCGAACTGGAGGAAAAGTGGAAGGCTAAAAACCACTTTGATAAGGATCAGCGTTTAAGCTGCCAACTTCCTGTGACGACGAACCTGATTGTAAAAACCACTTATTGGTAGGGTGGCACCCTAATTGCGTAATGCCTCTGCAATGGAGGCCAAAATGAATTTAACCAACCTATTAGCTATAACTGTCCTGTCCATCG
>JAIEOS010000033.1 GCA_019750295.1 Bdellovibrionales bacterium
GACGATTGGAATGGAAAACTCACCCGAGGTGATTGAGGGCGGAAAACAAAATAGTTATTTTTGGGATGCTGAAGATTACCATCAAAAGTATCGTCTTCGCAGGAACAATGACCTTGTAAGTCTCGCAGAGCGAGATTTCGGTTCTCGCTGGGATGAACATCTGTATTTTACGAAGCTTAATAGCACAGATAGAAAAGGTTTTAGCCTGGCACAATGGTTAAAGAAATTGTCTCCGGAAATGCAGAAAGCTTACCGAATCGGTTAATCAGTAATTGATTGATGGCCTAGGGAATCTATTCGCTCAATGCGAGAAATGTGACGGCTTCCTGCAAATGGAGTTCGTCACATTCCCCGCCTCTTACTTAACTAAGTTTAATCACGACTTTTCCAAAATGGTTTCCCGACTGGAGATAGTCGTAAGCTTCTAATGCTTGCGAAAAAGAAAATACTCGATCCACAACTGGCTTTAGACCACTCGATTCAAGGGCTGCGTTCATTCTCTCAAACATTGCCACCGAACCAACATAGGTTCCCTGTACGCGAATATTTTTAGATAAGATTGTTGCCGTTTCAACTTTGTCACTGAATCCGGTTAGAACTCCCATCAAAGAAACGGAGCCCGCATAGCGAACTGCTTTTAGTGTTTGATTCAAAGTTCCTGGCCCTCCAACTTCAACTGCGTGATCGACGCCGCGACCGTTGGTAATCTCGCGAACTTTTTCGGACCAATTTGGATACGTTTTATAATTGATCGTCTCGTCCGCTCCGAATTCACGGGCACGTTTTAGTTTTTCATCTGATGACGAAGTAATAATAACTTTGGCACCTGCTAATTTCGCAAATTGTAAGGCGAACATTGAAACGCCACCAGTCCCTAATAATAAAACAGTCATTCCGGGTTGCAGTTTTGCACCTTCGAATAAAGCGTACCAAGCGGTGAGGCCCGCGCACGGTAAGCTTGCCGCTTCTTCGAAGCTCAGATGCTTTGGCATTTTTAAAACGCCTGAAGCGGGAAGAACCACGAATTCAGAAAGCATTCCTGAAACATTTCCTCCACCTAATGATGTAGATTGCTTTTCTTCAGTTAATTCTCCATCGACCCATCCTGGCATAAAAGCCGCAACGACACGATCACCTTTTTTAAAATGAGAAACGTCCGCTCCGACCTCGACGATTTCTCCGGCTCCGTCAGAAAGAGGTGCGATCGGATTGATTTCTGTTTTGGACCCGTAGGCACCGTTTGCAACCATCACATCACGGTAATTTAAGGAGGCGGCTCGCACTCGAATGAGGACCTCATTGCTTTTGTAGGGAGGCGTTGGTTTTTCAATCTGGATTAGTTTTTGTTCGCGATCTAACTGATAGGCTTTCATGTTGGCTCCGTATTGTGCTTTTATAGCGATTGTAAACTGAGTGACTCTATTTTCTCTATGCGAGGAATGTGGCGGCCTCCTTCAAATGAAGTCTCGAGCCACGCTTTCACTATCTCTATCAATTGATCTTCACGAATAATTCGCTGGCCCAGAGAAATTGCGTTAGAGTCATTGTGCATTCGCGCGAGTTTCGCTAACTCTACTGTTAAGCACAGACAGCAACGAACTCCCTTAATCCGATTTGCGGCAATAGCCTCACCATTGCCAGAGCCACCTAAAAGAATGGCTCGTTCAACCTGACCATCCCGCAACGCCTTAGCCGCTGGAATCACAAAATCTGGATAATCACAT
>JAIEOS010000034.1 GCA_019750295.1 Bdellovibrionales bacterium
AAATACGGAAGCTTTTGTTCTTCCAAAAGAGTTATCGATAAAGGCTGAGGGCTAAAGCCGAGGGTGATCACTCCGTAACCGAGCTCCGTAATTCTTTCGATCGCGGAGTCGGAGGAGAGGAGGGCTCGGTTGATTCCCGGGAGAAGCGCGAAGGTCGCAAGCTCGGGTTTTTGCGGAGGAATGACTTCGATGTGTACGACCTGATTCGTATTCAATTCAAGGGCGATCGCATTTTTTATCGCGGGCGGGACCACCTGTGCGAGGCCACTTGAGGAGGGCAGGGTTGAACCTAAGACTAAAATCAAAACCAAAAGGGATTTAAGGTAAGTATTCATTTCGACAGAACTATCTTCGTTTCCGAGAGCGGGCCACCGCTTTGAAGCCCCTCCCAGGATTTGAGAAAAGATTATAGTCTGTCAGGAAATTTGACCGTTCTTTTGTGAAAAAGTTTATATTTCGGCCACAAAAAAATAGGAGATTTGCTATGAAGTTTATGATTTTATTTTTCGCTATCGTGATGTCAGCAGCCCCGTCTTTCGCACAAGAATTTGTCGATATGACCGGAACTTACTCGAGCAGTCGCGGCTGTAACCGAGGGGGATTCAAGTACACTTTGGTCTTCGTGGAAGCCTCATCCAGCTCGATTGTTGTGACCTTTGACAATCCGGGCGCCGACAACAGCGTTTTCGGCCCGAGCTTTTTTACTCTTTTCCTCGGGGATTATAAATTTACACAGAATAATTCTCCGGCTTCTCACAAGACGACGATTTCTAATGGCGGAACTAAGGTCACAAGTACAACGACCGTCTATGGTTCTAAAGAATCAACAAGTCTCGCTCTGACCGGAGATGTCTTATCTCTTTCGGAAACGGGCTTGGGCCGCGCCAGCCGTTGTAGTTTTGTCAAAACTGGGAACGACGTGAATTCAATTCCGAACTCTCCATTTCGCCGCCGTCGCCACTAAAATCACGGCAAGAATCGCTGGCACCGCGAGACTGGGCCAGCGATAGTCTGTCGGGACAAAGCTCAAAAGAATTCGCCACAGCGAAAACAAAACGGCATTGATTAAAAACAGAAAAACGCACCCCGAAGCGGCAACTTTGCCTAGAGCATGTTTGGCGACCACGGTGGAGTGAAGTAAGGCCATTGCAAATCCGGAAACAAAGTAAGTCGCTCCAGTGACCATGAGATCGTTCATAACGCTATGATTGAGAGAATTATCCAGGGTAAGATCGAAACTACTCAAGACTCCCACCCACCAGCAAAGAGCGGTGGGTATCAGACAGGTAAGATAGGTAAAAAGTTTGACGACGAATTGTTCTTCTTTGGTTATGGTGGACCTTCCAGTGATGTTCCTAGAAAGTATAACCACCTTTTAATGCCAACTCATTCATGCTGAGGTCAGTGACTCTACCATTCAGTGAATAATCAAAGTTATAGAAGCTTAAAGTTCCTTCCACAAAAATATTATTCTGAGGATAGTAGCGAGTTCCCAAGTGGAATCCGAAGTCGCCATTAAGAGAGCCCGGGACATTGTCCATGCTTGCGATCATATAATTGGTTCCTAAGAAAAAGATAAACTCCTTCACCAGTCGATAGCGAAGATTCGCCGAAAGAATTGTCGTGTTCAGGACCGGATTACTTCCGAGCGCTGCGGTCGGTGTTGGAGCGATGGTGTTGGTATCGTAATCGCCGAAGGAGCGGGGAAAGGCATAAGTGAGTCCACCCGAGAGGCTAAAATTTTGCGGAAGTTCGGCAAACGCATACTCGGCGTTAAAGCTCATCGTGTTTGAACCTTTAAGATCTCGAATGGATGTTTGTGCATCGAGAGGAAGTGTTCCGCTGAGAGCTCCGCTCACGTTGTATCCTAACATCACGGACAATTTGTCTTTGATGTAAGTCTGTGCGAACTCGCTCTCATAATAAGTTTCTGTCTGAGATTCACCATCGGCGTTCCCGCTATAGATTGGTGTTTCCTGAGCCGGCGCACGTTCGACCACCAGAGTGGGCTGAGAAAGATAAACGATTGTTCCCTTTTGAACATCCTTGCTTTGGCACTGTTCGGTGTTGATATAAAAATATCCAGGAACAATTTTCTTAACGGAGGCGAGGCAAGTTCCTTCTGAGGACTTGATTTTGATATCGGTATTGATTTGAACGAGGTCCTCCTCGTTGTAGCGAACCATCGCCATATGTTTGAGCGGTTCAACGCTCTCGACGGTGAACTGAAGATCGGGACGAGTTTTTTTCTCGACCTGAGGGGCTTGGTGGTCCGCCGTTGGTGTCGACGCCTTCGCGGTGGGAGTGTTAAAAATGCTGATGTCTCGGCTTTCCACTTGAGCCATAACATTAAATGTGACCAATAAAGATGCAAATAATAACATAGAATCTCCTCTATAAAGCTGATTATAGAAAGCTCTTTAAGAAAGATTCAAGGAAACTTTTACCAGTGGTCGACGATACATTCTGCGATGCGCACTCCGTCGCACGCGGCGCTGGTAATGCCTCCAGCGTAACCAGCGCCTTCCCCAGCGGGGTAGAGCCCTTTGTGAGACAGTGATTGAAGCGATTCTTTGTCTCGCGTGACGCGAATCGGGCAAGATGTGCGCGTTTCTACTCCGTGCAACTGAGCTTTCGGAGAAATGAAACCCTTCATTTTTCCGTCAAAGTTTTCGAGAGCCTGAGCCAGTCGAAGATAAATGGATGTCGGTAAAACTTGATCGAGCCGCGCGGGGATCACCCCGGACGGGGAGCTTGTCTTTGTGTATGAGGAGGTGGAATTAGCCATAAAGCTGACCGCATCTTGCACCGGTATTTCTTTGCTGCCGCCTTTGTCCTTCACCAGATGATACGCCTTTTTCTCAACCTCGGTGCGCAAGCGCAGGCCGCCGAAAACATCCTGCTTTCCAAAATTCTTCTCGTGATCGATGGAAACGACGATGGCCGAATTGGCGTACGGTGAATTGCGGCTATAGTTGCTCATTCCGTTCACAACAATGGATTCGTTTTCGGTTCC